>NZ_AP023410.1:2852500-2935000 GCF_000193495.2 Acetobacter aceti NBRC 14818
GGGCGGGGAGCGGCTGGACGCGTTCATGGGGCGCGCCAATGCGGCCTACTACGCCCAACGTGACCCTTTCACGGACTTTGTGACAGCCCCGGAAATTTCCCAGATCTTTGGCGAGGTGCTGGGGGCGTGGTGCGCCGTCGTCATGCGTGGTCTGCCTGTATCGTCTGGTGCTCCCTTGCATCTGGTGGAGGCGGGGCCGGGGCGTGGCACCCTGATGGCGGACATGCTGCGAGTGCTTGTCCGTCTTGCACCAGATTGTTTGTCTGGCCTGTCGGTGCATCTGATCGAGACTTCTCCCCGTCTGCGCAAGGCGCAGGAGGAGGCGTTGGCTCAGTCGGGCGTGTCCGTCTGCTGGCACGATACCCTGTCCGATGTGCCGAGCGGCCCGATGGTTCTGGTGGCCAATGAATTCCTCGACGCTCTGCCTATCCGTCAGTTCGTCCGTACGGAGACAGGGTGGCAGGAGCGTTTCGTCCTGAACGGTCAATGGAATTTGCAGGATTGCTCCGACGTGCCGCCGGAAGTGATGGAACGCGGTGCGACTGTTGGGGACGTTGTCGAAATTTCGCCTGCTTCGGCTGGTTTTGTGCGCGATGTGGCGGAGAGACTGTGCAGGGAACCGGGTGTGGCGTTGTTCATTGACTACGGCACGGCCACGTCCTGTGTGGGTGAGTCCCTGCAGGCTCTGCGGCAGGGGCGACCGGTGTCGGCGCTGGTTGAGCCGGGCACCGCGGATGTGACGGCGCATGTCGATTTCGCATCCATGACGCGGGCTGCACAGGCGGCGGGTGCGGTCTGTTATGGACCGGCCGGGCAGGGCGATCTGCTGCGGGCTCTGGGTGCTGTCCAGCGGGCGGAGGCCCTGTGCCGGAGTGCGCCGGAACAGGCGGGAGCGATCCGCTCTGGGCTGGACAGGCTGATTGGGCCGGATCGGATGGGACGTTTGTTCAAGGCCTTGGCTATAACGTCGCCAGATGTAACGATTGTGCCGGGATTTTCAGAAAAAACAGCGGGAGAACAGCAATGAGCGCTGGGCTTGTACCAGACTCGGTTGTGCAGAGTCCTTATCTGTCCTTTGTGCGTCATGGATTTTTCACACGCATCGGGGGCGTTTCGGAAGGGCCTTATGCCAGCCTGAACTGTTCGACCCGGTCGGAAGACGACCCCGCCGCCGTGACGGAAAACCGCAGTCGTGTCGCCGGTTTTTTCGGTCTTCCGAATGAATCGCTGCTGGGCGTGACGCAGGTGCATGGTGATGGGGTGATCACCGTTACCGAGCCGTGGAAACCCGGCGAAGGCGGCAAGGCGGATGCGATGGTGACGGCGCGTCCCGATGTGGCGCTTGGGGTCATCACGGCGGATTGCGGACCGGTTCTGTTCGCTTCGAAGGATGGAAAGATTGTCGGCGCGGCCCATGCGGGATGGCGTGGTGCGGTCGGCGGCGTGCTGGAGGCGACGGTTCGTGCGATGGAAGCGCTCGGCGCGTCGGCTTCGGAAATGGTGGCTGTTGTCGGTCCCTGCATTGCTCAGGCGAGTTATGAAGTCGGGTCCGACATGCGTGACGCTGCACTGGCGGCCGATGTGCAGGCTGCGTCATTCTTTGTGACGGGGCAGAGAGAGGGGCATTTCCAATTTGATCTGGGCGGATACTGCATGGACCGCTTGCGGCGTGCCGGGGTGACAGCCGTGGCGTCAGTAGGGCTGGACACGCTCCCGGACGAGCGACGTTTTTTCAGTCATCGACGACGCACTCTGGCGGGTGGGGGCCCGATCGGACACCAGATTTCGGTGATTGCAGCAGGAAGTGGAGCGGAACAGGGCTGATGAAACGGATTTTTTCAAAGCTTCTTCCGCTTTCGGCGACCTGCCTGCTGACCGGCTGTCTTTCAGTGCCGCATCCTTTCGAACATGACAATAAAGGTCAGAAGGGCGGCATGGCGACCGCTCCAACCTCCCGTCTCGATATTCCGCTTCCCAAAGATAAAAGCCTGAGTCCGGACGGTGAGAAACTCTGGGCGGCGCAGGTGACGCAGGCGCTGCTCGATCAGTCGATCCCGGCGATGGCGCAGCCTGTCCGACCCGGCGACTGGTGGGTGAAGCTGCATACCGAGCAGCGGGGTGACGTGATTGTGCCGTTGTATTCCCTGATGACACCACAGGGCACAGTCCGTGCGACGCAGGAAGGACCGGGTGTTCCGGCTGTTGCCTGGTCAGCGGGTGGTCCGGAAGTGTTGCATGAGGCGGCGCAGCAGGGCGCGGGTCAGATTGTCAGTATTCTGACCGGTGTCATGGCTGAAAGCATGGAGGAAGATCCAAAAAGTCTGAAGCACCGGGGAGCACGGATTTTCTTTCAGGGCGTGACGGGCGCGCCGGGTGACGGCAATATTTCGCTGGCGCGTGCTTTTGTCGTGTCGTTCAAGGAAATGAAGGATACGATCCAGACGTCCCGGACTGATGCGGACTTTACCGTGACGACGACAGTCAAGGTGACGGACGGACCGGCTGGCTCACGAGGGCATCCGCAGCAGAATATCCGCATCGACTGGCGCGTGACGGATAAGGATGACAAGGAAGTTGGTATAGCGACCCAGCTCCACGATATTCCGGCCCATTCGATGGATGGCATGTGGGGTGATATCGCCATGGCGGCGGCGGAAGAAGCAGCTGGAGCGGTTGAGGAAATGATCACGCGCTATTCGAGCCGTGACGCCAGGCCGATCCCGAAGCCTCAGGACGCAGCGAAAAACAAATAGGCAGTCTGTTTCAGAAAAAATATCAGCAGGGAAAGTGAAAAGCGCATGTCAGTCAGAATAGACCGGGTCGTCACACGGGGCGGTGACAAGGGGCAGACGTCACTTGGCGACGGGACACGGCTGAGCAAGGCTGATCGTCATGTCGAGGCGATCGGGGTGCTGGATGAAGCCAATGCCGCCGTGGGCGTCCTGCGAAGTCACGTTGCGGACGAAGCTCTGTCCAGAAAGCTGATGGCTGTCCAGAACCTGCTGTTCGATATGGGGGGCGATCTGTGCATGCCGGAGGGCAGCAAGCACGCGAAGCGTCTGACAGACAGCGTCATCGTGCCGCTTGAGGCCGAGATCGAAAGAATGCGGGCGCTTCAGGTGCCGCTGACCAGTTTCATCCTGCCGGGTGGATCGGTGCCCGCTGCGTGGGCGCATATTGCCCGTACGGCAGTCAGAAAAGCGGAACGTGCAGTTGTCGCGCTGTCTGAACAAGCAACGATCAATCCTGTTCTTGTGCCGTTACTGAACAGGCTTTCAGATTACTTTTTTGTGCTCGGCCGTCATCTTAATGATGATGGCAGGCAGGATGTGCTCTGGCAGCCTGGTGCCGCTTTGTTTGCAGAGGCATCCTGATTTCAGGTTTGTGGACAGTTTGTGTCTGGTCATCACTGAAATTCTGACTGAATGACCATGAAAGCTT
The DNA here is from genome assembly GCF_000193495.2 of Acetobacter aceti NBRC 14818. Classification (NCBI taxonomy): domain Bacteria; kingdom Pseudomonadati; phylum Pseudomonadota; class Alphaproteobacteria; order Acetobacterales; family Acetobacteraceae; genus Acetobacter; species Acetobacter aceti. Next base: position 2,855,942 of record NZ_AP023410.1, read on the forward strand.
TCATGACAAAAAGAATATCTATGGGTTTCTTGTAGTAGTGAAAGCTTCGTGCTACCAGTCATGCCAATCTCGTAAAAGATGATTGTCGGCTGGGTTCTGTCCGGCGAAATCCCACAGATCATGGCAACAATCAGAGTTACATCTGGTGCTCCGTCACGTCAGCGGTTTCTGCTTTGCAGGACGGGTTTTGCTGGCGGCCGGACTGACTTGAAATTTGAAAGTATAGTAGTGGATAGTGGATTATTGAAAAGATCCCCTCAGGCCGACCTTCTGGAGGATAACCTTACGGATCATGACGCGGAAGAAGCCGCCCTGCGTGCCCTGAACCGCATGGGATCGCACAAGGCGAATGCCCCCGCATCAGGCAACAGTGCGCCGCGACAGAATGATCAGCAGCTTCGTCTGACGCCGCGTTCCGGTCAGGATGCAGCAGGGCAGTTTCGCAAACGGCGCTTTGTGCGTGATGGCGATGTGCAGGTCGAGCACAACCCGTTTTCACGGCCTTCCGCCCGCAATGCGCCGGCCCATTCCGGGGATAGCGAGACGAAGCTCAACAATCGTGCTCTTGAAGCCGAAAGGCGTGCTCGCAACGATGCCGAGCGTCAGGTGCAGGAACTTGAAACGCATCAGCGTTCGCTTGAGACCCGTCTTGGTCACGCACAGGTTCTGGTTGCCGAGCTCAAGGAAAGTCTGGCGACGCGTGAGGCAGAGCTGGCTGCGGTGAAGATGGAACTGGCCGGGGAGCAGCTTGCCCTCCAGCAGGCTCACGCCGAAATCAGGGCGCTTCGTCAGCAGGCGAAGTCTGCTCCTTCGAAAACTGCTTCTGTCCAGCGTGAAGTTGAAGCCGATGAAGAAGGTCAGAAGCCTGTGAAATGGTGGAAAGACTGACCGCCACTCCTCCGGTCACTTCTTCTGCTCACAGAAAAGAGCGATTGGGAGTGCTGCGTGCAATCGTAGTGCTCTCTTCTGCCTGCCAGCTTGCTGCTTTGCTGGTGCCGAACCTGATTTCAGGTTTCCTGATTCTCCTTGAGAGCATCATGGAAGCGCTGTTTCTGCCTTTCCGTCTGCTTTTCAATCTTGCTGTGTGGCTGACAACCGGACAGCAGATCAGTGATGCAGTGACCAGTGTGGGACATGCGATCCCACCGCGTGGTTTTTCCGAAGTCCTTTATCATAGTTATGGCCCGGCGGTTCTGGTGATCACCGGTCTGCTTCTGTTTGTTCTGGCTGTTGGACGTCGGGATATATCGTTTCTCTGGTTGTGTTTTCTGATACATGCCCTCGCGGCTTTTATGGTCGGGTTACCTGAGGCCGTGCTTCTGTTTCCCTCGCTGATTGCAGAGATTGTCGCCTTCAGGGAAATCAGGCGTTGAGAAGTCAGGGTAATACTTTTTGAAAAATCTTCTTTTTCTGAAGAAGGTTTTTTAATAACGAGCGGGTCATGAGATAAAATTTCCAGATGTTGTCTTTTTCAAAAGAGCGATGTTTCCAGAAAGTCTTTCGTGAAAAATGATGTAATGACAGGATACTGTCACCGCAGCATCGGATGCAGCAGAAAGTAATCATTATTCACACAGCTTTTGTGAAAGAATGTGTGTGAATGATCGGGTGTGTAGCGGAAACTTGTCCGTGAAAAACTCTGCCCGCAAACACGAGATTTTCGGGCAGAGACTGTAAGTGTCAGGTGTCAGTGCGCATGAACGTGGCGCTTGCCGCGATAGACGCTTGGGTGGCCTTTATGATTCTTGAGGGCTTCGGCAGCTTCCAGATGCGCCTGAGCGATTTTCTGGAAGTCAGTAGCGAAGCTTTTCAGATCAGCATCGGACGTGGTGTCTGCTTCATCACCTGCAAGTTTCACAGCGTTCGTATGGGACTCGATGGCGTTGGCGATATAGGCTTTATCGAATTTTGCACCTTTGATGCCGCCAAGGGTTGTAATGGTTTTCTGGTCATCCTCATTGGGCGCTGTGGGCAAGGTAATGCCGTGCGCTGATGCAATGGTGGTCAGACGGTTTTCAGCGCTCGTATGCTCTGAAATCGCATGCTGTGCGAAGCTTTTCACGCCGGAAGTGCCTGCGTTGGTCAGCGCGATCTTGCCGAGCGCCACTTCAGTCAGGTTGGCTTCCGCTACCGTCTGAACAAAAGTCGTGTCAGCTGCAGAGAGAGAAGGGGGCGCGGGTGGTGTGGGAGGAGCCGGCGGCGGGGACATCGCACAGGCGGTCAGGCCACCAAGGATTGCGGCGGTAGTTATCTTTTTGACGATATTCATGATTCTACTCTTTTTGTTGCGGGTTTCCCCGATGACGGCAGGGACTTCAGATGTTTGTTTCTTGCCGGTTCTTCTTCTCGCGGTTACCACGACGCTGATGATCTGGATAATCACGGGAAGTGTAGCGGGCCGGAAGACAAACGCACGGCGTTCCATTCGGTTCGCCAGCGTAATCGGAGAGGGAATGACATGAGTTTGCCGCGTATATGGCGCACGGCCGCCGCCTTTCTGGCTGCGATTGCCGTCGCCATGGGAGCTGTGGCCGCCCACCTTCCGATCGAACGGTTTGGATTGCCGGAGGGGCGGGACATCGTTCGGGAGGCGGTGCAGATGCAGATGTGGCACGCGCTGGCCCTGCTGGCTCTGGGTGTGGGGCTGCGCACGCCTTCCCGTCTGCAGGCGCTGGCCGGTTGTATGATGCTGCCCGGTATCATGCTCTTCTGCGGCGCGCTCTATGTGACGGCCTTTTCGGGTCACCATTTGGGAAGCGTTGCTCCCACGGGTGGTTCTCTCCTGATCCTGTCATGGATTGTGCTTGGTGTAGGGTTTCTTGCTCGTCATGGCTGAGAATATTTCTGTTGGCAGTGTGTATGTCGCCGCTCCCGGGTTTGAAAGCATTCTGCAAAAGGAGCTGGAACGACTGGGAGTGACGCCAGCCTTCTGGCATGGCCGTCTGGCGGTCTGTGAAGCACCTCCCGTGGCCAGTGTCTGGGCGCTTGATATCTGGACTTCTCCTGAAATTCACACGATTGTTTCAATTGGCGAGGCGGCGCGTCTTCTGAAAAGCCGACAGCGAAACTGGTCGCTGGTGCCGGTTGAATTCTTCCGTCGTGCCGCACTGATTGTCGACAAACTGCCTCCCGTCAAAGCGGCTCCGTTGATATTCCCGCAATTGCCGCCGACCAGTCCGTTAGGAGGCTGGACGCTTCTTGCTCCCGATCGGATCCTGTTTTCGCAAGCCAAAACAAGCCCTTTTCCGATGGGTGAGGTGAAGTTCGTCGAGGATCGGGAAGGACCGCCTTCCCGTGCCTATCTGAAATTGTGGGAAGCCTGCACCCGACTGGGCCGTTGGCCTGTGCCGGGAGAAACCTGTCTGGATCTGGGCGCGACGCCGGGGGGATGGACGTGGGCCATCGCGAAACTTGGTGCGAGTGTCACGGCAGTTGACCGGGCGCCGCTCTCACCATCCGTCGCAGCGATGCCGGGTGTGAGTTTTCGACAGGAGAGCGCCTTCGGTCTGGAGCCGCGCAATGAAGCACGTGTGGACTGGCTGTTTTCTGATGTAATTGCTTATCCGGAACGCCTCCTGACACTCGCAAAGCGATGGATTGAAGCCGGACGAACCGCCCGGATTGTCATGAGCGTAAAGTTTCAGGGGGAAACCGATTTCGCCATTCTGGATCAGTTTGCGGCCATCCCCGGTGCCCGTCTCGCGCATCTGTTTCACAACAAGCACGAGGTGACGTTTTTCTGGTCCGAAAACGGAATCTTCTGAAATCTGCATTCTCTTGTTGCGAATGTCTTTTGTGACAGGGAAAAGACGACATCACGGATCCACTTGAGGGGAAGGAGATGTGATGCGTTTTCGGAAATTAGGGTTGTGTCTGACGTGCTGTGTCGCGTTGGCCGGTATGATGTCTGAAGCTGCCATGGCCCGGACAATGACGACGGCTCCGGTGGTGGGCAATGATCCGGTTCATCCGGTGGTGGTGCCATATCCGGTGCCCGAAATGGCGCAGACGCAACTGCAGGCGGCGATTGCTCGTTCCAAGGTGAGCGGCAAACCGCTTCTGCTGGATTTTGGCGGAAACTGGTCGCCTGATTGCTGGGCTCTTTCGGGCGTTCTGGCGATCCCGGCGGTATCGGCATGGATTGCCCAGAATTTTGAAGTGGTTGTGATCAATGTTTCACGCCGCAACACGAATATGGGGATTGGTGAAAATTACGGTGTGACGATTGCAGATGTACCCTCTGTCCTGGTCGTGTCGTCAGACGGGAAACTCCTCAACGCAGGTACAATTGCGGCCTTGGCCAATGCAAGCAAGATGACACCACAAGCAGTTGTCGATCAGCTGGCAGTCTGGGGCAAGATGAACTGATTCATTTCAGAAAATAGTTTCTACAAAGATCATTTTATCTGTTTTTAAACCGAAGTGTCCGTGGGTCCGTCAGAACATAGGCGCGACATTATTTATAAGCGTGACGGATGCGGTCATTTCGGTCCGAGCATTTCGGACAAATTTCAATCAGATCGCCCATCCTGGATGAAAACCTGCGGGGTTCATTTCGGAATCTGTGGGGAATTGAAACAAACATCGGACGAGGCCTAGTGAGCTTTCTGTCCGGTTTACAAAAAGCATGATTCTGTAAAGAGACAGGCCGGAGGAATTACCCTCCGGCCTGTTTTTGTGGCTCAGGCAGATTTCAGCTGAGCTTCGGCGAACTCGTAGTTGGCGAGCTTGTCGAGATAGTTGGTGATGTAGTCAGGACGACGGTTACGGAAGTCGAGGTAGTAGGCGTGCTCCCAGACGTCGAGGCCGAGAAGCGCCGTGCCCTGACCTTCGGCGAGCGGGTTGCTGCCGTTGGCGGTCTTGGTGACAGCCAGCTTGCCGTTCGGGTTCAGGACCAGCCATGCCCAGCCGGAGCCGAACTGCGTGGTGGCGGCCTTTTTGAACTCTTCCTTGAAGGCTTCGACACTGCCCAGATCTTCCTTGATCTTGGCTTCGAGAGCCGGCGGGATTGCGCCACCGTTGGAGGACAGGTTCTGCCAGAAAAGGATATGGTTCCAGTGCTGACCCGCATTGTTGAAAACGGGAGCCTGAGCCGGGTCACCTTTGACGAAGAGAATGATCTCGTCGAGGGACTTGCCCTGAAGCTCCGGCTTGGCTTCGACGAAATTGTTCAGAGCCGTCACATAGGCCTGATGATGCTTGTCGTGATGAAGTTCCAGTGTCTCCTGGCACATGCCTTTGGCGGCGAGGGCGTTATAGGAGTAAGGGAGGGCAGGCAGTTCAAATGCCATGATGATGGTCTCCTTGGATTGCAATCACGAATACAGGGCGAAACAACGCCGCCCTCAACAGCTATGGTCCACCCGGAAAAGCGTCAAGGGACGCTTGCGTGATAGTGGACTGACAGCTTCCTGAAAGGGTCAACGCAGTTATGGCAGAAACGGATCCATTAAAAATGGAAAAGCCTGACTGTGAAACGACCGCACGTTTATGTGATCCGGATCGGTTTTTCTGTGCGATGTTCCTGCCGCAGAGCATCCGAGGGGCGGCTTTTACGCTCATTGCGCTGAACTGCGAGCTTTCCAAGGCGCTGATTCTGCCCGTGTCAGGCACGGTGACGGGTCCGATGGCGGGGCTGATTCGGCTTCAGTGGTGGCGGGACGTGATCGAGGACCCTGAACAGGGTCGTCAGTCACGTCATGAAATCGCCGTGCCGCTGGCTGACCTCATCGAGCGTGGTGTTATCCGCAAAGTCCCATTGCTGACACTGATTGACGCCCGGGAGGCGGAGTTGTGCCGTTTTCCGGACTGGACGGCGTGGCGTTCAGCCATGCTGGAAGGTGCGGGCATGATGCAGCGGATGGTGGGCGAACTGCTGGGAATCGAGGATGAGGCGATTCTGGCCGCAGTGACCCGCGCCGGTGCTGCGTTCGGTACCGGGTTGTTGGTGCGGTATCTGCCACAGGTTCTGCTCAGTGGTCGTATGCCGCTACCGGAAGAGGCGTTCTCGGACGTCGGATTATCCGTTCATGCTGACAGTGAAGAGCTTCTGGAAAGCACGCGTCTGGCGACGATCGTGGGGATTCTGAAACGGGAAGGATTGGCATTTCTGCCTGACCGTCAGGACATCCGTCGAGCAAGACTGGCCATGCTCCCTGCGATTCTGGCTCGCAGGGATCTCGGTCGTCCGCCGGTCACAGCTGGCGCGGTCAGGGGTATTGGTGATCGTCTCGCCGTAATGACGGTGGGCGTCAGAGGACGTTGAGTCCTCCTGCTACGCCTTTAGCGATCGTTGGCGACGATTTTTTCCATGACCCGGATAAGCGAGGAATAATCCTCATTGGGTGACAGGCGACGGGTGAGGGAAAGCTGTTGCGTGGCTGCCGCCAGAGTCGGGACGGGCACAGCCTCACGCGCTGCGGCATCGAGCAGCAGGCGCATATCCTTCTGCATGAGACGGGCCGGGAACTGCGGGGCAAAATTGCCGTCCTTCGCTGCTTTCAGCTTGCGTTTGTGATGCGGGGAGATCACCGCCACCTGATCGAGCGCATCGAACAGCATGGAACGATCCAGTCCTGCTGACAGGCCATAAGCGACCGATTCGGCGAGTGTCGTCAGCCCTGCCCCCATGATTCCATTGATCACGAGTTTCAGGCGTGCGCCGCTGCCGGTTAGACCCGCATGAATGGTGAGCTTGCCGATTGCATCAAAAATCGGCGCGGCTCTCGCGACGTCTTCCTTGTCTCCGCCGACGAGGATGACGAGGCTGGCGGAATCTGCTTCCGGCGTGCTGCCTGAAACCGGGGCGTCCAGCACGACCACGCCATGTTTCTGACCGGCTTCATACAGCGTGGCTGTTGCTTCCGGTGATACCGAGGAGGTGTTGATCAGCAGGGAGCCTTTGGTCATCCCGGCCAGTGCGCCATTTTCACCGTACATCGACGCAGCGAGAGCTTCATCGTCTGGCACACACACCACAACCGTGTCCGACTGTTTGGCAAGGGCCAGCGGTGTAGGAAGCATCGGAACGGAAGGGGAAGGGGAGCGACCGGAAGGGGTATAGGCGCTGATTGTATAACCAGCCGTCTTGAGATGGTCGCCCATCCGGCTGGCCATGGCGCCAAAACCGATAAAGCCGATGCGGGGTGCGTTTTCTGGTGAGAGAATCTGCATGCTGCTAAGTCCTGTCCTGATCCGGGCTGCAATATCTTCTGATACAATGCCTGAACGATAAGACAGTTTTTTTGAAATCACTATCTGCGGACCGACCGCTCCTCTTGATGAACGTTGCTGGCCGAATGGCAGAAGTGGGCTGCGTCGCGTGATCTGAAGATCGTCCTTGAGAGCGCGGACATCACTCACCCAGAGTGAGACCGCAAAACTGCGGAGGAAGCTCTCTGGCGGTGGCCCCGGTCGATTTTTATTCTGGAGAGTCGATTTCCTGTCGGATCTGCTGAAGCAGTTTTCTGAAAGAATGCTGGCAGACGTGGCCTGTTTGCAGATTATGGCGCGAAAGCAGAAGGCTGTTCGCGATCATGAGGCCGTCCGGCATGCTGGAAATCTGGCCATTCTGGAAACTGACTCGGGAAAACGGCACACCGCAGGCGGCCAGTGTGGCGTTATGAGCAAGCACACCCAGAGTCAGAACAATACGAAGATTGGGGAGCGTCTGCAATTCGGTGCGTAGAAAATGATTGCAGTCAACGACATCCGACGGCAGCGGTAAATCGGAACGTGGCGGAGACTGGATAACGCTGACAAACCGGGTTCCCACAGGGGACAGCATGATGTCGCCATCCTTATCCACATCGCGCGAAAGGAAGCCAGATTCGATCAGTGCTTCATAGAAAACGGTTTCGGTTTCTATGTCGAAAAGGGACGTGTCGTTACCTTCCTGCGGATGGATAAAAGCAGGGGCTACAATCAGAAGGCTGGCGTCAGCCGGGCCGAAGGGAAGGCGTTCTGTGGACAGTCCAATGCTGGAGCCGGATATGGCGAAACGCGGACAGACCGCACTGTTGTCCGTAGAATCCGTCGTGCCTGAAAGATCGACGACAGATGAGGTAACGACTCCCATGCGGTAACATGCTCCTGGACACAGTCGCCACCCCACCGGGGAGTAAGGGGTGGGGTGTCGGGGAGTGGTAGTGCAGCCTTATTCAGGCTCGCTCAATTGATCCGCCGGGTGGCGAATCGGGGTCTGGCGCGGCCGAGGGTCGGCTGGCCGGCGGGTGATCTCTTCAGCGATGTCAGCCAGATCGACAAACTGGTCTGCCTGTCTGCGTAGATCGTCACCAATCAGGGGCGGGGAAGAACGCATGGAGGAAACGACGGTGACCCGGACGCCCTGTCGCTGCACGGCTTCAACCACGCGGCGGAAATCCGAATCGCCGGTAAAAAGGATGGCGTGATCGATGCGGGGAGCCGCTTCCATCATGTCCACGGCGATTTCGATGTCCATGTTGCCCTTGATACGGCGGCGACCGCTCTGGTCGGTGTATTCGCGCGCTGTTTTGGTCACCAGAAAATAACCGTTGTAGGACAGCCAGTCGGTCAGCGGCTTGATGGGGGAATATTCTTCAGTATCAAGAATCGCCGCATAATAATGCGCTCTCAGGAGGTGACATCTCCGCGCGAAGAAATCGAGCATTTTACGGTAATCGACATCGAAACCAAGACCACGAGAGGCTGAGTAAAGGCTTGATCCATCAATGAAGAGGCTGGTTCGTTCAGTGTTATGAATGATCATTAAGTTTGTGTTCCTTTAATACCGCTGACTGTATAGCGAACTGGTTAAGACTTGGTTATGTGTCGCCGGAGTCCTGTCGATCTTTTCGTCGGATGACCGGGACATGTTTTAAAGTCTGGAGGGTTAAAGAGGTGCGGGTTGTGATAGCCATTGGCGCGAACCTTGCCAGTTATGCTCCCATTGATGGAAAACTGTTAGCCCCCGCCGCAACCTGCGAGGCTGCGGTAGAGGCTCTGCGAGAGCTTGACGGGCTGCGTGTGGATGCTGTGTCCTCATGGTACGAGAGCGAGCCCGTTCCGCCCTCTGGTCAGCCTCCCTACATAAATGGCGTCGTAGTGGGCAAGTCTTCTCTTGCGCCGGAAGCGCTGCTTGACGCATTGCACGGGATTGAGGCCGCATTCGGGCGTGTGCGGAGCGTGGTGAACGCTGCCCGTCCCCTGGATCTGGATCTGATCGACATGGGCGGGATCGTCAGAACGGACGGCGCTCCGCTGCTGCCGCATCCACGGGCGCATGAAAGAGCTTTCGTGCTTCTGCCGTTGAGGGACGTCCTGCCTGACTGGCGGGAGCCGGGCTCGGGAAAAACGGTGCAGGCGCTTCTGGATGCGCTGCCTCCTCAGGCGATCCGACGGCTGGAGCCGCAGGCACGCTGACCAAGGCTTCCCTTGTCGCGGGGATGGTGGTAGAAAACGTCTTTAACAAAATTTTCCGGAGGTCCGCCCCATGGCGCGCGTCACAGTCGAGGATTGCGTCGAGAAGGTGCCGAACCGCTTTGAACTGGTTCTGCTTGCTGCTCAGCGTGCACGCAACCTGTCCCGCGGTGAGGAACTGACAGTCGATCGCGATAACGACAAGAACCCCGTTGTCGCGCTCCGTGAGATCGCCGAAGAGACCGTTCAGCTTGAGCCGCTGCGCAACGACCTTGTGCGTTCGCTGGCGCGTGCTCCCGAGCCTGAGCCGGCCGATGAAGAGGTCATGGACCTTATCCCGACCGAGCAGAACATCTTCGGTCTGCAGGAAAGCTCTGCCGAGGAAGAGGTGACCGATCTCTCTCCGGAAGAAATGAAGGCCGCTTTCGAGGCCGAAATGTCAGGCCGCGGCAAGCGCTGATTCCGTTCTGACATACTATACCGCCGGACGCTCCCTAGGGGCGTCTGACGGGGACTGAACCTCCTCCGCTCAATTATGGAGATTTTCGTCATCCCCGCGTCTGCTCCTGTCTCCCCGCTCTTCGGCCCCGATCTCTCTGCTGGAAAGGGGTGAGGCGTGGAACAGGAACCGCATCTCATGCTGCCCCGAGGCAGGGGCGTGTCTCGCGCAGAGAATGACGAAATTGCCGAGGTCTCAGCTGATCGCCTGATCCAGCGTATTCTTCGATACAATCCTGACGCGGATATAGCGCTCGTCCAGAAGGCGTTCGAGGTTGCACGTGACGCGCACGAAGGCCAGTTGCGCGACGCGGGTGATCCCTACATCACCCATCCGCTCTCCGTCGCGATGATCCTTGCGCGGTTCCGGATGGATGTGCCGTCCATCGCCACGGCTCTTCTGCACGATACAATCGAGGATACCGGCGTCAGCATCGAGACGCTGCGGGAGCAGTTTGGCCCCACGATCGCCGAACTGGTCGATGGCGTCACCAAGCTGACCCGTCTCGAACTTCAGTCTGACCGTACCAAACAGGCCGAGAATTTCCGCAAGCTCGTGCTGGCGATGTCGAAGGACATTCGCGTCCTCATCGTCAAGCTGGCCGATCGTCTGCACAATATGCGCACCCTGCATTTCGTGCAGCGTGAGGACCGCAGACGCCGCATCGCCCGTGAAACGATGGATATCTATGCGCCGCTCGCCGGGCGCATCGGTATGGATCGCGTCAAGACGGAGTTGCAGAACCTCGCCTTTGCGCAGTTAGAGCCGGAAGCTGACGCCACCATCCGCGCCCGCCTGAATTATCTGCGCGGGCAGGGCGCTGACATCATCGAGGACGTCAAGCGGGAGCTGGCGCGTCTGTGCCGCGAATCCGGAATCGAGAATGTCGATGTGAAGGGGCGTGAAAAATCGCCTTATTCCATCTGGGAGAAGATGCAGCGCCGTAATGTGGCGTTCGAGCAGCTCTCCGACATCATGGCGTTCCGCCTCATCGTGGAGTCGCGGGAAGACTGTTACGCCGCGCTTGGTGCCATTCACGGCGCTTTCCCGATGATCGCCGGGCGGTTCAAGGACTATATCTCCACCCCGAAGGCCAACGGTTACCAGAGCCTTCATACTGGCGTGACGCTGCGTCATCCGCGTAACCAGAAGATTGAAGTTCAGATCCGTACCGAGGAGATGAACGATATCGCCGAAAACGGCGTGGCGGCGCACTGGGCCTACAAGCAGCTTCCCACTGGTGCCGCGCCGGATGAGGTTGTCGGCAAGATGAAGCGCCCGCGCTGGGTGCAGGATCTGCTCGAAATTCTGGAAGATTCCTCGGCTCCCGACGAGTTTCTCGAAAACACCAAGCTGGAGCTCTATCAGGATCAGGTCTTCTGCTTCACGCCGAAGGGACAGCTGATCCCGCTTCCCGCTGGCGCGACGCCGGTGGACTTCGCTTATGCCGTGCACAGTCAGGTCGGCGATTCGTGCGTCGGCGCGAAGGTAAACGGGCGTCTGGTGCCGCTCCGCTACGAGCTTCAGAACGGCGATCAGGTCGAAATCATGACCGCCCGTGGCGGCGCGCCATCGCCATCGTGGGAGCGGTTTGTCGTCACCGGCAAGGCGCGCGCGCGTATCCGCCGCTATGTCGCACAGCAGCAGCGTCAGGTTTCGCTCGACTCCGGGAAGGCGACGCTCGCCAAGGCGTTCCGTCAGGAGGGTGTGGACGGTTCCGAAAAGGTGCTGGAGACGCTGCTCAAGGAACTCAAGCAGGCGTCCGTTGAGGATCTGTATGTCGCGGTCGGCACCAGCAGCATTGGTCCACGTGACGTTGTTCATGCGGCGTATCCGGAACTTCGCCGTACCACCCGCGGCCCTCGCATGGTGCCGGGTCTTGTGGCGCGTGCGCCAATGCCCAAACCGAAAACAGGTGGGGCCGGAATGGCGCCGCTGGTCGGTCTTGGAGCCGGGATCGCTGTTCATTTCGCGGGCTGCTGTCATCCGCTGCCGGGAGACCGGATCGTGGGCGTGGTCGCCAACGGCAAGGGTGTGACCATCCACACTGCGACCTGTCAGACACTGGAATCCTTTGCCGCCACCCCGGAGCGTTTTCTGGATGTGGACTGGGATTACGAAGCGCTCGGGCGTGTCGGGAAAGCGGGTAGCGAGCCGTTTGTCGGTCGTGTCACGGTGATTGCGGCTAATGAGCCGACCACGTTGGCGACCATCACCAACGGGGTGTCCCGACAGGACGGTTCGATCGTCAACCTTAAGATCGTGCATCGCCAGCTTGATTTCATGGAAGTGCTGGTGGATGTGGAAGTCCGGGATCTGCGGCATCTGTCGAGTGTGATCGGAGGGCTGCGTTCCGTGGAAGGGATCTCTCAGGTCGAGCGGGCGCGGTCATGAGGAACTTTGAGGCATGATCATCGGCACCGGCATGGATCTGTGTGACATGCGCAGGATCGAGAAAGCCATCGAACGCTTCGGCGCACGTTTTCTGGATCGTGTCTTTACGGAAACCGAGCGGGCGCGGGCTGAACGTCGTAGCGGGCAGGCGCGGATTGGTGCCTACGCCAAACGCTGGGCCGCCAAGGAAGCCTGCGCCAAGGCCCTCGGAACCGGGTTTGCCGATGGCGTGTTTCATAGCTGCATCGGCGTGGGCAATCTGCCGTCCGGACAGCCGGTGCTGACTCTGACCGGAGGGGCTGCCGTCAGGCTGGCCAGCATGGTTCCGGCGGGTATGGAGGGGCGTCTTCACCTCTCGATGACGGACGATACGCCTTACGCACTGGCGCAGGTCATGATTGAAGCCTTGCCGCGCCTTTGAGCGCTTTTGCTTGACAGGGGTGGGTCGCCTCGGCTTCATCCGCCGTTCGCCCGGTCAGGGTGCGATAGCCTTGCCGTGTGGTGGGGATCAGGCGGAAACAGGGGACGGAATGAAGCCTAAGGACGAGAGCGTAACGACGCAGGGACATGGAACTGCCCGCAAAGGGGAGAGCCTGTTTGACTTCGTGCGCTGGCTTGCAAGCGTCATTCTGCTGGTTCTGGTGGTGCGCACATTCCTCTACGAGCCGTTCAACATTCCCTCAGGCTCGATGATCCCGACGCTTCAGGTTGGCGATTATCTGTGGGTTTCCAAATATAGCTACGGCTATTCGAAATACTCTTTTCCGCTGTCGCCCAACCTGTTTCAGGGGCGCGTCTGGGGTGCCGAGCCGCATCGTGGCGATGTGGCGGTGTTCCGCTTCACCAAGAATCCTTCCATCGATTATGTGAAACGGATCGTCGGTCTACCCGGTGATCACATCCAGATGCGGGCAGGACAGCTGTATCTGAATGGCACAGCCGTACCCTGTGCGCCTGAAGGCGAATATGTCGAGCAGGACGAGTATCACATGGGCCGGTCAGGTCATCTGTGTCGGGAGACCCTGCCGGGGAGTGCCGGACGGTCACCTGTCGTGCATGGGGTTCTGCTTTTTCCGGAAGACGGACAGCGCAACGATACTCCTGACTACATTGTTCCTCCCGGTTATTTCTTTGCCATGGGCGACAACCGTGATCACAGCGCGGACAGTCGCTTCATGGGGGATGCCGATCAGGATCTCGGGTTTGTGCCCATGGAAAACCTTGTTGGCCGGGCAGGTATGATCTTCTTCTCGGTGGATATGACGCACCCGATCTGGCAATTCTGGGCATGGCCGACGGAAATCCGGTGGGCCCGGCTTTTCCATGTCGTGCACTGATCGACAGTGACGAACGGGGATCTTGTGGAACAGACCGTACTCGACAGCCTGCAGCAGCGGATTGGTTATCGGTTCACCAGCGCGAAACTGCTGGGCGAGGCGCTCACCCATCGTTCCGCCGCGCATCAGCGGCGTACCGGGAAGCGCCCAGGCAAAAGCGGTGGGAAAAGTCAGACCAAAGGCGCGGGCTCAAACGAACGGCTTGAATTTATCGGCGACCGGGTGCTTGGCCTGCTGATGGCGGAGTGGTTGCTGGAGCGCTATCCGGACGAGCAGGAAGGCGCGCTGGGTTCGCGTCATGCCCATCTTGTGTCGCGTACCGCGCTGGCGCAAGTGGCGCAGGAACTGGGTTTGCCCGAAGCTCTGGACGTCGCCGAGCACGAGGACAAGGCCGGGATTCGCGGTACGGCGAACGTGCTGGCCGATGCGCTGGAAGCCATTCTGGGGGCGCTGTATCTGGACGGCGGACTGGAGCCACCGCGTAAACTGGTCCGGCAGTGGTGGGACAAGGCCATCATTGCGCAGGCCAGACCGCCGAAAGACCCCAAGACGGCCTTGCAGGAATGGGTGCTGGCGCGTGGGCTGGCTCTGCCCGCCTATGAGGTGGTCAGCGCAGACGGGCCATCACATGCCCCCTGCTTTGTCGTGGAAGTTCACGCCGCCGGTATGATCGGCGAAGGAGAGGCGGGTAGCAAGCGGGCAGCCGAAAGCGCCGCCGCGGCCAATCTGCTGGAAAGATTTAACACTGCACCGGGAGCAGGACGGAAATGACAGAAGAGACACGGTGCGGGTTCGCCGCGCTGGTCGGGGCGCCGAATGCAGGGAAGTCGACCCTGCTGAACCGTATGGCGGGCGCGAAGCTGTCGATCGTCAGCCCCAAGGCGCAGACAACGCGCTTCCGGGTGCTCGGCATCCTGATCCGGCATGCCACCCAGATCCTGATCGTTGATACGCCGGGTATCTTCCGTCCGAAACGTAAACTCGACCGCGCCATGGTGGCGGCAGCATGGTCAGGCTCCGAGGATGCCGACGTCACGCTGCTGCTGATCGACGCGAAGTCCGGACTGGATGACGCGACGACGGCTGTGATCGAACAGTTGGCCAAGGCCGGACGACGTGTCTGGCTGGTGCTGAACAAGACCGATCTGGTGACGCCGCAATCCCTGCTGCCTCTGACGGCGGCGGTTGCCGAGATGATTCCGGTCGAGCACGTCTTCATGATCAGCGCCCGCACAGGGAACGGAGTGGATGATCTTCTCGATCGTCTGGCGGAGTCCCTGCCGCTCGGCCCGTTCCTTTATCCGGAAGACGACATGACCGATCTGCCGGACCGGTTGCTGGCGGCGGAACTGGTGCGTGAGCAGATCTTTCTGCAGACGCATGAGGAAGTGCCGTACGGCGCCACGGTCGAGACCGAAAGTTTCGTCGAGCGTCCGGATGGGTCCGTCCGGATCGATGTCACCGTCTATGTTGGCCGAGCGAGCCACAAGGCGATCCTGATTGGCGAACGTGGTCGTCGCATTCGTGAAATCGGCCTCAAGGCGCGGCTTCAGCTGGCTGACCTGCTGGATCGGCCCTGTCATCTGTTCCTCAATGTGAAGGAGCGTGCAGGCTGGGATGAGGAGCGGGCGCGTCTGCGGGCCATCGGGCTGGATGATAACGCCTGAGGCTTGCTCAGGAGTATTGCAGGTTTTTCGTTCCGAAAAGGTCTCGAACCCTTGATTGGATAAGTCGGGACCAAGGGGCGGTGTCCCTTGGTGAGGTTTGGGCAAAACCCTGAAAAGACATAAACCCGGATCGTAGGAAGGGAGAGGCAGGCTTTCTTCCAGAACTGCCTCTGGTGTTTAAACCTGAATTTTATAGGGATATTTACGTCTGTTCTTGTGATACACGCCATCGGACGATATGACGTGGCCTCGGGTTCCATGTCAGCTCGTCCGGCAGGATGTTGAGGGACGTGGAGAGACCATCCGAATTATCCGCGCATTGAGGTACCATGAACATCACCGCTGAAGGCCCCGCCACGCCGCGTCGTGCGCTCCTGAAAATCTCCGGTGAGGCGTTGATGGGCACCGGCCAGTATGGCGTTGACGCCCAGACGGTCGACCGGATCGCCGCTGACGTCGCTGCTGTCGCACAGAGTGGCATTCAGGTCTGCCTCGTCGTCGGAGGTGGCAACATCTTCCGTGGACTGACAGCCGCAGCACGCGGCATGGATCGTGCGCAGGGCGATTACGCCGGGATGCTGGCCACCGTCATCAACGCACTGATGGTGCAGAACGCTCTGGAGCGGGAAGGCATCCCGACCCGGGTCATGTCCGCCATTCACATGTCCTCGATCGCCGAGCCTTATATCCGTCGTCGCGCTGTCCGCCACATGGAAAAAGGTCGTGTGGTGATCTTCGCCGCCGGCACGGGCAACCCGTTCTTCACAACGGATACGGCCGCGGCCCTGCGCGCCGCCGAGATGGACTGCGACATTCTGCTGAAGGGCACGCAGGTGGACGGCGTCTATGACTCCGATCCCCGCAAGAATCCGGATGCCAAGCGCTATGAGAGCCTGACCTATCTTGAAGTTCTGTCACGCGATCTCAATGTCATGGATGCCGCGGCCATCAGCCTCGCCCGTGAGAACAGACTGCCGATCATTGTCTTCAATATTCACGAAGCGGGTGCGTTCCAGCGTGTGCTGAGGGGCGAGGGGCCATTTACACGGATTGAAGAAGCCGGTTGATACAGCGCAAAGACGTTCATCAATCATTCATGTTTGAACCGGCGTGCGGATCATTGCCGCCGGTCTGTTGAGGGGAGAGCCACCGTGGCTGAACTGGACACGCTTACTGAAGATCTGACACGCCGTATGGAGGGTGCGCTCGACAGCCTGCGTCGTGATTTCGCCGGTCTGCGTTCAGGACGCGCCAATGCGGCCCTGCTGGAGCCGGTGCGTGTCGAGGCTTATGGTGGTGAGGTGCCGCTGACGCAGGTGGCGACGATCGCGGCTCCGGAAGCGCGGATGCTGACGGTTCAGGTCTGGGACCGTTCGTTGGCGGGTCTGGTGGAAAAAGCTATCCGTGATTCTGGTCTCGGTCTCAACCCGGCGGGCGAAGGCCAGACCATCCGCGTGCCGATCCCCCAGTTGACTGAAGAACGCCGTAACGAGCTGGCCAAAGCCGCTGGTCGGTATTCCGAAGGCGCCAAGATTGCCGTGCGTGGTGTCCGCCGTGACGGCATGGACAAGACCAAGGGTTTCGAGAAAAAAGGCGAGATCAGCGAGGACGATGTGAAGACCTGGTCGGATGCGATCCAGAAGCTCACCGACCAGTATGTGAAGAAAATCGACGAGGCGCTTTCTGAAAAAGAGCGCGAGATCAAGCAGGTCTGATCTCAGGGATGCCTCTTCCTCTGGCAACGGCGACAACAGGCCCGGCGACGATCGGAGCGTCTTCGGACGGTGCGATCCCCCGGCATGTTGCGATCATCATGGATGGTAACGGACGATGGGCCGCCTCTCGTGGGCTGCCGCGCATCGCCGGTCATCGCGCCGGAGCCGAGGCTGTCACCCGTTGCCTGAAGGCTGCGCGGGCGCAGGGGCTTGAATATCTGACGCTCTATGCGTTTTCATCAGAAAACTGGCGGCGTGGTCCGGATGAAGTCTCGGATCTGAAGGGGCTGCTCCGCTTCTATCTTCGTCACAAGGTGGCGGAACTGCATAGCCAGCAGGTGCGCATCCTGTTTGTCGGTGAAGTGCACCGTTTCGGCCCCGATCTCTGTGATGAGCTTGAGCGGGCCGAGCGACTGACGGCGCACAATACGGGACTGACCCTGCTGCTCGCCCTGTCCTATGGTGGGCGTAGCGAAATCGTGCAGGCTGCGAAGGCGCTGGCGCGGGCAGCGCAGCGGGGCGAAATCGATCCCGATTCGATTGATGAAGACGTCATGTCACGCCATCTGCTGACGGCGGGTATCCCCGATCCGGATGTCATTGTCCGTACGAGCGGAGAGCACCGGCTTTCCAATTTCCTGCTCTGGCAGAGTGCCTACGCCGAACTGGTTTTCCTTGATCAGCTCTGGCCAGACTTCAATGAAGCCAGCTTCATGCAGGTGCTGGAGATCTATGCCCGCCGGGAACGTCGCTTTGGTGCGCGTCCGGCGTGAGCAGTCCTGTTTCTCCGCCGAGCGGATCGGCTAAAGGTTCGAACTGGCAGGATCTCAGACCACGCCTTATTTCCGCGGCAGTGCTCATCATCGTGGCCGCCACGGCAATCGGCGCGGGTGGCGTGATCTATGGCGGCCTCATCATTCTGACCATGTGCGGGCTGGCCTCTGAACTGGCCGGACTGTTTGGACTGTCAACGCGGTCATGGCGCGGTGTGCTGTATCTGGGATGGGCCCTGTGCGCCGGGATCGTGGCTTATGCAGGCCGCTGGACTCAGCTTGTCGCCTTTCCCATGAGCGCTTTCATATTCGGCCCGGCCCTGTGGTGTGGTAACGCGATCATTGTCGCGGCGGGCGCTTCGCTGCTGTGGCTGCGTCTTGGTGTCGATACCGGCATATGGTCGGTTGTGTTCGTCATTGCTCTGGTCGTGGCCAGCGATTCCTCAGCCTATCTGGTGGGACGTCTTGTCGGTGGCCCGAAGCTGGCTCCGTCCATTTCTCCGGGAAAAACACGCTCAGGCGCTGTGGGCGGTCTGGCGGGCGCCATGCTGGCGGGTATGTTGCTGGCGTGGATGTCCAACAAAAATGGTGGTTTGCCGCTCTCTTCCGTGCTGCTCAGGAGCGCGGGATGGGCCGTGCTTCTGGGAATAGTGGCCCAGACAGGCGATCTGATCGAAAGTGCTGTAAAACGCAGGCGTGGCGTAAAAGACTCCGGCACGCTGTTGCCGGGGCATGGCGGACTGCTCGATCGTTTTGATGCGCTGCTGGCGGTTGCGCCATTGGCAGCCTTGCTGTCTCTCGCGGCACAGCAGGGTGCGGGTTTCTGGACTGTTGGAGTGGGCGACATTTTCGCCGCTCTGATGCGGATGATGGGACGCTGACGGAAGTATGACAGGGCTTCTTCATGGAGCCCTGTCGTTTTTTCTGGATAAAGCGGGTAAGATGAGGCGGTGATGAAGACAGTAACGGTTCTGGGATGCACGGGAAGCATCGGCTGCTCGACGGTCGATCTCCTGCATCAGTCGGGTGACGAAGTCGCGGTGCGGGTTCTGGTCGGTGGCCGGAATGTCTCGCTGCTGGCCGAGCAGGCGAAGGCGCTGCGTGCGGAGCAGGCCGTGATTGCGGACGAGGCTCTGCTGCCGGAACTGAAATCCCTGCTTGCCGGAACCGATGTGAAGGCCAGTGGCGGTCGTGCCGCCGTTATCGAAGCGGCGGGTGTTCCCGCTGACTGGACCATGGCGGCGATTACAGGTGCCGCCGGTCTGGAGCCGACCCTTGCCGCCGTGAAGAATGGCCGCACCGTGGCGCTGGCCAACAAGGAAGCGCTGGTCTGTGCTGGTGATGTCATGCTGCGCGCCGTCAAGGACGCCGGTGCGACGTTGCTGCCCGTCGATTCCGAACATAACGCCGTATTTCAGGCCATGGCGGACCGGCAGGAAGATCAGGTTGAGAAGATCATCCTGACTGCATCGGGTGGCCCGTTCCGTACATCCACGCTGGAACAGATGGAAGCAGCCTCACCCGCGCAGGCGCTGAAGCATCCGACATGGACCATGGGTGCTAAAATCAGCATCGATTCCGCCTCCATGTTCAACAAGGGGCTGGAAGTCATCGAAGCGGCGCGGATTTTCGGACTGACCGAAGACCGGATTGACGTGCTGGTGCATCCGCAGTCGGTCGTGCACGGTATGGTGCAATACACAGACGGCAGTCTGATCGCCCAGATGGGTTCTGCCGACATGCGTATTCCCATTGCGCACTGCCTTGCGTGGCCGAAGCGTATGGCAACGACCTCTCCCCGTCTGGATCTGGCGACTTTCGGGACGCTGGTGTTCGAAGCTCCGGACCCAGTGCGCTTTCCGGCGCTGCGTCTTGCGCGACAGGCGTTGCGTGACGGAGGGGCGGCATCCACCATCCTTTCCGCCGCGAACGAGGTTGCGGTCGAGGCCTTCCTGAACAACCGTATCGGCTTTCTCGATATTCCCCGTATTGTCGAGGCGGTCATGACGGCTCTCGGCGCTCCGGCCATCAATGATCTGGACGCGGTCCTTCACTGGGACGCGGAAGCGCGCCGTGCGGCGGAAGAGCGTGTCCTGAAGCGGGCCGCCTGAGCCGCCGTGAAACTCACGCCGCGATGCGTGTGCAAAGGAGTATGACCCATGCATGACCTGATCCGGACGATTCTGGCGTTCTGCGTCGTTCTCGGCGTTCTGGTCTTCATCCATGAGCTTGGTCATTACCTCGCCGCACGCTGGCGCGGGGTTAAGGTCGAGACTTTCTCCATCGGCTTCGGTCCGCCGCTGGTCCGCTGGACGGACAAGGCCGGGACCGAGTGGCGTGTAGGGCCGATTCCGCTAGGTGGTTTCGTCAAGCCGCATGGGTTTGAAGGCCCCGATGAGGCGACCGACGAGCAGAAGGCGGCCTGGGAGCCGGGACGGACCTTCCATGACAAGCCTGTCCTGTCGCGGGCGATCATTATCCTCGCCGGACCGGTCTTCAATTTCGTGCTGGCATTCGTGCTGTTCGTGCTGCTGTTTGCGACCTGCGGCCAGCCCATTCCGCGCAATGAAGTCGCTGGCGTAAAGGCCGGAAGCGCCGCCGCGACTGCCGGTCTGAAAATCGGCGACACCATCCTCGGTCTGGGCGATCTGAACAGCTCCGATGTCGCCGCGATCCAGAAGCAGGTTGCTTCCGAACCGGGACAGCAGACAACCATTCACATCAAGCGTGGTGCGGAAGATCTCTCCCTGCCGGTGACACTGGGCACGGTGAAGCCATCTTCAGCGCAGGCCAAGCCGATCGGCCAGCTCGGCATCGAGTTTGCCTCGACGCCGGGAGCGCCTCAGTCCTTTCCAAAGGCTGTTGTCAGCGGGGCGAAGGCGACCTGGATGACGACCGTGCAGACGTTGGATGGGCTGATCCAGATCATCACCGGCCAGCACACGGCGCGTGATCTTGGTGGGCCGCTCCGTATCGCGCAGATGTCCGGTCAGGTCGCGCAGTATGGCTTTGCCAGTCTGCTGTCCTTCATGGCGCTGCTTTCGGTCAATCTGGGACTGATCAATCTGTTCCCGGTGCCGATTCTGGATGGAGGCCGTCTGGTGTTCTATCTGGTGGAAGCGATTCGAGGCCGTCCAGTGCCAAAAAAGATACAGGAGCTGGGTTTTCAGGCAGGATTTGCCCTGCTGGCCGGACTGTTCCTGTTTTCCACCTTCAACGACCTTTCCAGTTTTGGTCTTTTCAGGTGGCTGTCCTCTCTGGCGGGATAAGACGGCTCTTTCGGAGCGCCCATGGAGGCGCTCCCAGTGTCCTGCGGCAGGGTTTATTAAAAAAACCTTTTGCATAATGCGGAAAACCGGCATCACTGGCTTGCGGGATGACCGGAAGTTCGGATAGTCCCATGATGGACGCAAAGCTGTGTCCCAGGGGAGGAAGCCGTGCAGATGGCGCAGGTTCCTGTTTCCCTGAAAGTGACGGTTCGGAAAGGCTGCCTTGATGGTGACAATTCAGGACGGAAAGGGTGCTGGTGTTGAAGAGTAAACGTTCGGCTCTGCTTGCATCGGTGTGCCTGCTGCCCGCCCTGTTATCCCAAAAGGCGTCCGCCCAGTTCATGCCGGTGCATCAGCATCCGGCAGCGTCACGGCAGACGGTCGGCGACGATGTGATTTCCCGCAATCAGCGTATTGAGGAGATTGAGGTCCGCGGCAATGACCGTATCGAGACCAGTACGGTTCTGTCCTATATGGTTGCGCGTCCTGGTGACACCTTCAATCAGGATGATCTCGACCGTTCGTTGAAGACTCTCTACGCAACGGGTCTTTTCAAGGATGTGACGCTGCACCGGTCCGGCAACATGCTGCAGGTGCAGGTCGTCGAAAACCCGATCGTCAACAGGATCGTCTTTGAGGGCAATCACGCGGCGAAGGATGAAGATCTTCGCAAGGTGGTCGGCCTGCGTCCCCGTGCGGTCTTCACAGCCGAGGCGGCGACATCCGATCGGCAGAAGATTCTTGAGGTTTATGCCCAGAAGGCCCGTTACGGCGCCGAAGTGACGCCCCAGCTGATCAAGCTGGCGCATAATCGTGTCGATGTGGTCTTTCAGGTCAATGAAGGCCCCCAGACACTGATCAAGCGCATTACATTCGTCGGAAACAGACATTTCAGCGAAGCGCAGCTTGCCAGTGTGGTCTCTTCCAAGGAAACGGCCTGGTACCGGTTCTTCTCTTCCGCTGACCAGTATAACCCGGAGCGGCTGCGGTACGATGCGGAGCTGCTGCGTCGCTATTACCTCGCCAACGGCTTTGTCGATTTCCAGATGGTCAATGCGACCGGCGAAATGTCACCTGATCGCAAGTCCTTCTTCGTGACGTTCACGATCAAGGAAGGACCGCGCTACCGTCTGGGCAAGATCGATATCCGTTCCAGCCTGAGACATATGCCGGCCGTGAAGCTGCGTAAGTATGTCGAGGTGTATCCAAACCAGTGGTACGACGGAAACGCGGTCCAGCAGAACGTGACCAACATGGAAGAGAGCCTGCAGAGTGAAGGGAATCCCTTCGCGATGGTCCGTCCCGAGATTGCCCGCAACCCGGAAAAACAGGTCGTCAATCTGCTGTTTGACGTGAGCGAAGGCCCGCGGATGTATGTCGAGCGGCTCGACATCAACGGAAACACCGTCACGCGTGACAATGTCATCCGTCGCCAAATGCCGATGTCCGAGGGTGACCCGTACACACCGGTCCTCAAGAAATACGCCAAGCAGTCCCTTGAGGATCTGGGCTACTTCAAGACGGTTACGATCAATCAGGGGCAGGGATCTGCGCCGGACAAGGTCAATGTTTCCACTGGCGTCGTGGAAAAACCGACGGGTGAATTCTCCCTTGGTGGCGGTTACTCCACCGACGTTGGCGTAATCGGCAATATCGGCCTGAAGCAGCATAACCTGCTCGGCACGGGCATTGACGCCGGTATTTCCGGCACCATGGCCTATTACGAGCGTCAGGTTGATGCCTCGATTACCGATCCGTACTTCATGAACCGTAACCTCGTGGTCGGTGCGGATCTGTTCTACATCAACAACCACTACCAGACGTATCAGAACTACTCTGAAAGCCGTTACGGTATCACGCTGCGTATGGGCTACGCCTATACCAACCATCTGTCGCAGTCGTTCAACTACTCGCTGATGGAACGTGGCGTTTCCGGTGTCTGGGATCATTCGTCCCAGTATATTCTGGATAACCAGGGTCACTCACTGCTCTCGCAGCTTGGAACCGTACTGCAGTATGATACCCGTGACCGGCGTATGCTGCCGCACAAGGGCTTCATCCTCCGTCTGGGTGGCGATGTCGCCGGTCTGGGGGGTGATGCCCGCTATCTGCGTGGGAAGTTCGACGCCGCCTACTACCTGCCGCTTGACGATCTCATGAACAATCATGACTGGACCGTCGAATTCAAGGGGGGCACCGGCTTCATGACCGACTGGGGTCATGGCAAGGACTGGATCATCGATAACTTCTATCTCGGTGGCAACAATCTGCGAGGCTTCTGGGATGGTGGTGTCGGACCTCGCGCCATTGGTCAGGATACTCCGGTAGGCGCAAACAGGGCTGGCGAGGACATGCTTGGTGGCCGCTTCATCTATACGGGATCGGTTACGGTTCACTTCCCGATCCCCTATGCGTCTTCCATGGGGCTTCGTGGCCGCGCCTTTGTTGATACCGGTAGTCTGGCAGGTCTGCGCGTTCGTCGCCGCCTGACCAATCCCGAAAAAGATGGCTCCTTGTATCAGGGCGTGAGTGGTGACACCCTGACGCCGCGTGTCAGCGCCGGTGCCGGTATTTCCTGGAAAAGTCCTTTCGGTCTGCTGAATATCGATTGCGGCGTGCCGATCCGTCGCAGCTACAATGACCGCACGCAGCTTCTGCGCTTTGGCTTCGGCCAGCAATTCTGAGGTGATGATGATTCGTTTCTCACGGGCCGCTGTTCTGGCCTCTTCGATGTTGCTTGCCGCCGGTGGAATGATCTCCGGCGATGCGTTCGCCCAGTCGGCTGGCGGTGGCGGCTGGTTCGTGCCGAAGGCGGCGCATCCGGTTCCGCCTCCTCCGGCTCATGCGCCCTCGCATGCCAGTCGCCCGATGCCGCAGCCAGCGGATGATGACGGTAGCGGCAACGGTGGCGGTGATGATGGTGACAACTCATCCCGTCCGCCTCCGGTTCTGCCGCAGCCTGCCATTCCTCCTGCGCCTGCACTGCCGAAGGCCGCGCCGCCGCCAGCCGCCGTTATCGGCATGATCAGCGTTGCGGACGTCATGCGTCAGTCTCTGGCTGGACAGCAGGTCGAGCGTGAACTCGGTGGTCGCCGTGACGAGCTGGCACGTGACGCACAGCATGCGCAGGCTGGCTGGCGTGAAGAGCAGCAGAAGCTGCAGAGCAACGCCAAGAGCATGACGGCTGACCAGATCCAGTCGCAGGAGCGCGCCCTCCAGTCGAAAGTCATGCGGGCGCAGCGTCAGTTCCGTGACCGTAACCGTGTGATCCAGGAAGCCGCTCAGGTGGCTCTGGGACAGATTGAGCGCGAGCTTGTGCAGGTGATCCAGCAGGTCGCGGGCAGCCACGGCATGAATCTGGTGCTGCATAGCGAGCAGGTCGCCCTGCATGTGGATGGTCAGGACGTCACCAATGAGGTTGCCAAGCAGCTGAACGTGGTTCTGCCGAAAGTCTATATCCCGGCAGCAAACGAGGATCCGGAAGTGCTGGCCAAGTCCGGCAAGATGCCGACGACAGCCTCTCCCCCGCCGGGTCCGGCTCCGACGAGCAGTCAGGCAGCCGCGCCTGCGCCATCAGCTGCTCCGGCACAGAAGTGACCGGACAGAAGGTGGTCTGACATAATGGTGCGTAATCCTGAAACTGCGTTGGGGGATCAAAAGGGAGCGGGTGTGGCCAATGCCCGCTTTTTTACCCGCAGCGGTCCGTTTTCCGGCGAAGAACTGGCTGAAGCGGCGGGAGGGGAATTCGTCCCTCCCCGTGAAGGCGCAGAAACAGGACGCCGTTATGTTGGAATTGGTCCTCTTCAGTCAGCAGGGGCGACCGAGGTCAGTTTTCTTGATAACCGACGTTATGTACCGCTGCTTGATGCTACCGCTGCCGGGTTGATTATCGTTGGGCCTGCATTTGCGAAGCGGGTGCCTGCAACCAGTGCGGCGATTGTTTCTTCCACCCCTTACCTCGCGTGGTCGCGCGTGGCGCGGATGTTCCATCCGGTTCCGCCCGCGAAACCGGGCCGCCATGCAAGCGCCATCATCGGAGAAGGCGCTGTTGTGCCGTCCTCCTGTGAAATCGGACCTTTCGTGGTGATTGGAGACGGTGTCGAAATCGGTGAGGGAACCATCATCGGCCCCCATGCCGTTATCGGGGATGGGGTGACCATTGGCAGGGACTGCCGGATTGGCCCGCAGGTTGTCGTGTCGCATGCGACACTTGGTGACAGGGTGATCCTGTTTCCCGGTGCGCGGATCGGGCAGGACGGTTTTGGTTTTGCCGTCGGTCCCGCGGGCTTTGAAAGCGTGCCGCAGCTTGGACGCGTCGTGCTTGAGCATGACGTGGAGATTGGGGCGAATTCGACAATTGACCGTGGTTCGGTGCAGGACACGGTGATTGGCGCAGGTTCGCGCCTCGACAATCTTGTTCAGATTGGTCACAACACCCGCCTCGGCAAATGCTGCATCGTGGTGTCGCAGGCGGGTATCTCCGGTTCGACCGAACTGGGTGATTTCGTGACAGTCGCGGCCCAGGCCGGTCTGATCGGCCATATCAGGATCGGCGCGAAAGCCCGGATTGGCGCACAGTGTGGTGTCATGTCGGATGTTGAGGCCGGTGCCGACGTTATTGGCAGTCCTGCGATGCCTTTCCGCGAGTTTTTCCGGAATGTGGCGACGCTAAGAAAGCTGTCAAAGAAACCCGGTAGCGGGGAAGAGTGACAGGAACTGGCGCAGCAAGCGCATTGGGAATGGTTTGAGAGACGTGGATCAGAAACCTGAAACGCAGGCTCCCGCAAAGGAGTCGACCCATATTGAAGCCGTGGATGTCATGCGGATCATGGAGGCGATTCCTCATCGCTATCCGTTCCTGCTGATTGATCGCATGGTTGATGTCGAGTTGGGTGCATCGGCCGTCGGTGTGAAGAATGTCTCCGTTAATGAGCCTTTTTTCCAGGGGCATTTTCCGGCCCGGCCAGTGATGCCGGGTGTGCTGATTGTCGAAGCCATGGCCCAGACCGCAGCGACGCTTGTGGTGTTGACGCTTGGCAAGGCGTTCGAGGGCAAACTGGTCTATTTCATGACGATCGAGAACGCGAAATTCCGTCGTCCTGTTGGTCCGGGCGATCAGTTGCGCATTCATGTCGAGAAAGAGCGGCAGCGGGCGAACGTATGGAAGTTCAAGGGCGTGGCGCGTGTGGAAGGCGTGGCAGTGGCGGAGGCTACATTCAGCGCCATGATCATGGAATAGGAGCGGTCTGGGGCAGGGTGTTTGACTTCCATCTGAAGCCAGACTTCCTGATAATGATTCTGCCGGTCCACGAATTGCCGTAATTGACGTGGATACGGGAAATGGCGGCAATGGAGGCAGCTCTGGCTGAAGCGATGAAAATTAAGGAAGCAGGCCTCTCTCGAGGTCTTGAGTCGTTTCCCGAAGGCATCCATCCCACGGCGATCATTGCTCCGGAAGCAAGACTGGGTAAAGGCGTACGGATTGGCCCATGGTGTTCAATCGGCCCCGATGTCGAGGTCGGAGACGGTGTGGAGATGGTGGCCAATGTCATCGTGGATGGCCACACGCGTCTGGGTGAAAACTCACGTTATTATCCGTTCACGACCGTGGGGCTAGCGCCCCAGGATCTCAAATATAACGGGGAACCGACCCGCTGCGAGATCGGCGACCGCACGGTGGTGCGTGAGCACGTCACGATCCATCGGGGCACGGCGACTGGAAGTGGCTTGACCCGTGTTGGGTCCGACTGTCTGATCATGGCCAACGCCCATGTCGCCCATGACTGCACGCTGGGTGACCGCGTGATCATCGTCAACAATGTGGTGATGGGTGGCCACGTTTCCATTGCGGATGATGCTCGCGTGATGGGTTCTGCTGCAATCCATCAGTTTGTCCGGATTGGTCGCGCGGCGCTGGTTGGCGGTGTTGCGGGAGTTGAGGCAGATGTCATTCCTTACGGCAGTGTACTGGGAAACCGGGCACGTCTGGTCGGGCTGCACTGGATCTGGCTGCGTCGTCATGGGGTGAAGCTGGAAGAGCGGCACCGCATGCGGCAGGCCTTCAGGCTGCTATATCCGCGGGATGGTCAGGGTGATGTCTTTGCCGCCCGCCTTGAGCAGGTAAAAGCGCAGTTCTCGGATGATCCGCGGATTGCTGAAATTCTTGCCTTTATTGATGCACCCTCGCGTCGTGGACTCGTGCGCATCGCGACAAGTGATTTCTCCACGAGTGAAACTGAAGTCGGTTAAGGCATCAGGCGATGAGTGTTTCTGACGCATCACGACGTTGCGTTGGTATCCTCGCGGGTGGCGGTCCATTGCCCGGACAGGTGGCCGCCGCTGCCGCTGCCCAAGGGCGGGATGTTTTCATCGTCGCCTTTCAGGATTTTGCGGAACCTGCCGTTGTCGAGCCTTGGCCTCATGCCTATGTGCGTCTTGCGGCTGCGGGCACCATCCTTTCCGAACTGCGCAAGCATGATTGTGGCGACATCGTTCTGATTGGCCCAGTCCGCCGGCCTTCCTTTCGTGATCTTCGTCCGGACACTGAAGGCGCCCGTATCCTTGCGCGTCTTGGGCGAGCGCTTTTCGCCGGTGATGACGGACTTCTGGGTTCGCTTGTCAGAATACTTGGAGAGGAAGGGTTCACCGTCCGGGGAGCTCATGAATTCCTGTCCCAATCTTTGGGGCGTAAGGGCTCTCTTGGACGTCATGAGCCTGATGGCATGGCTCTCTCTGATATCGAACGCGGTGTCGAAGTGGTTCGGGAACTGGGGAAGCTGGATATAGGGCAGGGATGCGTCGTTCAGAACGGTGTTGTGCTGGCTGTTGAAGCCATGGAAGGCACTGACGCCATGCTGAAGCGTGCCGGTCAGTGTCGCCAGCCCGGTGAGGGGGGGGTGCTGATAAAGCTGTGCAAGCCAGGCCAGGAACGCCGTGCCGATATGCCGACGATTGGCCCCAGAACCATTGAGGAAGCGGCTCAGGCAGGTCTTGTCGGGATAGCGTTCGAGGCTGGCGCAACCCTGTTGACGGATCCGAAGGCCTGTATTGTGGCGGCGGACAAGGCAGGTTTGTTTTTGTTTGGTGTTTGAGGGATTTACCTCGCGCCAATTAAGTATACTGAAAATTTTGATTATGAATTATCGTTTTCACAAGAATTTACCATATTTCATTGAGTGATTTTTGCATGGAAACACAATACATTATGTAATATATAATTTAATTTTTATTAAGGATTATACGGCCTTGCCCCAGGATTCAGTCAAAATGACTTCGGTTCATGCTGGTCGCGATATATCGGTCGATATCATTCGTGGAATAGCCATCATTCTGGTTGTTCTGGGTCATGCGAACAGAGGCCAGATGGAAACGATGGCCATTGCTCCGGCGAGTTTGCAGTTCCTCGATTTTATTGTTTATGCAGTGCATATGCCTGTATTTTTCTTTGTTTCAGGATATTTTACTTTTGTTTCCTTGAGCAAAAGAAAGAAATCAATATTCCTTAAGAGTAGAGTTTCAAATATAGTCTGGCCATACTGCTTGTGGTCGATTATTTATTGTTTTGTGGGGCATGTGATGTCTTCTCTGACACACGTGCATCATATGGTGGCCTGGCATCAGATTCTGTTGATCGGTTGGCAGCCCATCAGTGTTCTGTGGTTTCTTTACGCTCTGTTTTTCATGCAGATCGGTGCTGTTCTGCTGTGGCGTTATCCTGTCGCTATTCTGGCGCTTAGTCTCGTTGTGGACCTTGCTGTGGTCTTTGTGCCTTCAGCCATGCTGCCCAAAATCGTCCTTGATATTATTGTTCAGACACCATTTTTCTATGTTGGTCTTTTGCTGGCTGAGAGAGGTTTGCCTGCGCTGCCGACTGTCAGGCGGGCAGGCTTGTGGAGCACAGGCATTCTAGTGGTCTATGGGGGGCTCGCCTACGCAATGTTTGAGGGGCATGTGGGACGACCCGTCCAGTTCATCATGTTGCCGGTCGCTTTTCTTGGTCTTCTTGGTCTGGCGTTCCTGAGTCGTGCACTCCTGCACAACGCATCATTGTCTTTTCTTGCATCCGGACTGGCGCGCCTGGGACAGGCTTCACTCGCCATCTATCTGCTGCATATTCTTGTACTGGCTTTAGTGCCCAGGATATTGCACCAGATGCATGTGTACGCGGCTGTCCCCGCATTGATTTGCGGCACTCTGGTCGGTGTGGCAGGGTCTTATGTCTTATATCTTGGGCTGGAAAAAATCCGGATTGCCCGCTTCCTTGCTCTGCGATGAAGTGGTCGTGCCCATGATGGAGTGACTTGGCAAAAAGCTTCCAAATCAGGCAGGAGAACCGACCATGGGAACATATCTGCACACCATGATCCGCACAAAAAA
The DNA here is from genome assembly GCF_000193495.2 of Acetobacter aceti NBRC 14818. NCBI lineage: Bacteria > Pseudomonadati > Pseudomonadota > Alphaproteobacteria > Acetobacterales > Acetobacteraceae > Acetobacter > Acetobacter aceti. The sequence continues at coordinate 2,885,371 of NZ_AP023410.1, forward strand.
TCTTGAGGCGAGTCTGGCGTTCTACAAGTTGCTGGGGATGCATGAGCTTCGCAGACGGGATGTGCCTGAGGGAAAATACACTCTGGTCTTCATAGGTTTCGCGGGCAATGCGGAAGGTCAGGCCGAAGTTGAACTGACCTATAACTGGGGTGAAGACGTGGGATATGACATCGGCACCGGCTTCGGTCACCTCGCCATCGGTGTGCCCGACGTCGCTGCAGCCGTTGAAACGGTCAGAGTCGGAGGTGGCAAGGTCACACGTGAGGCCGGGCCGGTGAAATTCGGCACATCAGTCATTGCGTTTGTGGAAGATCCCGACGGCTACAAGATCGAACTCATCCAGAAGCCTGAACTGGCCTGATAGTCAGGTCTTCGTTGTCTTCAGGCGTTCCGCTATACGATCAAGAGCCGAGAGAATCTGTTCGGCTCTCGTTCTGGTGGCTTCATCCGAGCTGAGAGAGAGCTGGTCAGCCGCCAGCATGGCGGGAGAAATCATCCCGCGCAGATCATGCCGTAACTGGTGAGAAATTTCCGGTGCTGATTGCGTGGCCTTTTCACTGACTGACACGCTGGCAACAGGCGATGAGGGTAGGCAGAGAAAAGCGCCCGTTGCGATGAGCGCCCCCGCCAGGCTCAGAAGAATCCTTGCGGCCAGCGGTAAAGGCACAAACAGGGAAATCAGGCCGCAGGCGAGCACAAGAAGAAAAACGGAAAGAGCGGGGAGGGAGCGGGACAATTCTGTCTCCTGGCGGGAAAACGGTCAGCGTCGGACCGCAAGCACCCACTGTATAATGTTGACGTTACAGCCCCACATGACTATAAGCCCGCGATCCAGACAAGACACGGAATGACTCCGGTTTTGTCTTTTGCGAAATCGAGTCTGAGAATTTTAAGGGAGTGCCGCCGTGAAGCGCACGTATCAACCTTCCAAGCTGGTCCGTAAGCGCCGCCACGGTTTCCGTGCACGCACCGAAACGGTCGGTGGCCGTCGTATTCTTGCGAACCGTCGTTCCAAGGGCCGCAAGCGCCTGTCAGCCTGAGGTCTCTGCCTCAGGTTATGTGACGGATCAGCGCGGAGGACATGCTTATGCACCAGCGCTCGATTCGTCTGAAAAAACGGCCCCAGTTTCTGGCTGTTGCGGCAAAAGCCCGCAAAGCGCCGATGCCGGGGCTGGTTCTTCAGGCACTTCGTCGTGAGGACGATGATGTTGCCCGTGTTGGTTTCACAGTCACTAAAAAAGTCGGTAATTCAGTCGTCCGGAATCGTATCCGCAGACGTCTGAAAGAAGCGCTTCTCGTCGTGGAACGGGAAACCTCCCTGATCGGTGTTGATCTCGTCCTGATCGGTCGTGATGGAACCGGGCGTCGCGCCTTTCCTGATCTTGTTGAAGATCTCCGCAAAGCTCTCCGTAAAACAGACGTTCTAAGATGAAGCAGGGCAGTACCAGACTGCTTTCAGGCATGATTGTCGCCTGCATGCGTTTCTGGCAGATCGCCATGCGTCCGGTGATGGGACCGAACTGCCGGTTTCATCCTTCCTGTAGCTGTTACGGTGTCGAAGCTGTGCAGACTCATGGTCCCTTCAGGGGGCTGTGGCTTACTTTCAGGCGGATTATGCGCTGCAACCCGTGGACGGCGGGTGGATATGACCCGGTTCCTCCCCCTGCGCAGGCCCGGAATTCTGTCAAAATCCGAACATAGTTTGCCTGAGCATCTGGCAATCGAGCGCAATTCCGCTATGAGATACCGCTAATTGTGCCGGGAGCCATGCTGGTTGCCCGGAAATGTTTTCACGAAGTGAGAGAGGCCAGCCGGTCGGTATGGATATCAGACGTGTTATATTGGCGACCGTTCTGTCGGCGCTGGTACTGATCGGTTTTGACTATTTCATGCCGGAGGAACACAAAACCTCATCGGCGATACAGGGCAAAACCACAGCCATAACGGCTCCCCCCACAGAGAACGATCAGCCGAAAGTCACGGATCGCGAGGAAACGCCGTCCCGTCTGCCGATTGATGCCGTGGATGTGGTGGGGTCCGTCAATCTTCGGGGGGCACGCCTCGATGATTTGGTTCTTCGCGGCTACCACGAGACTGTCAAACCTGACAGTCCGCTTGTTCGCGTGCTGGAAGCGCGTAACGAGAAAGAGCCGACCTACGTCGAGTTCGGCTGGTATGGCTCTCCCGACCAGACCATCAAGCTTCCTGACTCCCATACGCTGTGGACGACCTCGGCTCCCAAGCTTGGCTCCGATGCGCCTGTTGTTCTGACATGGGATAACGGTGGCGGCCTGACGTTTGAAATCGACCTTGCCGTGGACCGTGACTACATGTTTACGGTCACACAGAAGGTTCGCAACACGACTGGCGCTGCTGTATCACTGGTGCCGTTCTCCCGTGTGGTTCGGGGATACACGCCGGTCGAGACAGGCGGCATGCTGGTGCATGAAGGTCCGATTTCCGTGATCGACGGAAAGCTGGGCGAAGAGTCCTACAAATCGCTTCGTGATGGCTCCACGGCGCCAAACTTCGTGTCATGGTCGAAGGCTGGTACAGGTGGCTGGGCCGGTATCACCGACAAATACTGGCTGGCAGCCGTGGTCCCAGACCAGAAGGAAGAGGTCGGTGGCACCTATGGCTTTGATACGTCCGCTGGCGCGTATCAGGTCGGGTTCACTGGGCAGAAGCCGCTGGTCGCTGCACCTAATGCAGAAATCCAGACGACTTCGCATGTGTTTGCCGGAGCCAAGGAAGTTCGTCTCCTGGAGCGTTACCAGCATGAGATGAACATTCCGGACTTCTGGAAAGCTGTCGATTTCGGCTGGTTCGCCTTCCTGACACGTCCGGTGTTCTTCGTTCTTGACTGGCTCTATCAGTTCTTCGGTAACTTCGGTCTTGCTCTCCTGACCTTCACGCTGATCGTCAAGGCGGTGTTCTTCCCGCTGGCGTCCAAGGGATTCCGTTCGGCAGCGGCGATGCGCGACATTGCGCCGCGCATGAAGGAACTGCGGGAGCGTTACAAGGATGATCCGGTTCAGATGAACCAGCAGGTCATGCAGCTCTACAAGAAGGAAGGCGTGAATCCGGCCAGCGGCTGTCTGCCTCTCCTGATTCAGGCTCCGGTCTTCTGGTGTCTGTATAAGGTGCTCTACGTCACCATCGAGATGCGGCACGCACCATTCGTAGGCTGGATCCATGACCTTTCGGCACCGGACCCGACCAATATCTTCAACCTGTTCGGTCTGCTGCCTTTCGATCCGACGCTTGTTTCCTCGTGGCTGCTTCTTGGCGCATGGCCGATCCTGTATGGCATCACCATCTGGCTGATGCAGCGGATCAATCCTGCGACCGTCGATCCGGCGCAGAAGCCCGTCTTCATCATGATGCCGTTCATCTTCACCTTCTTCATGGCGCGGCAGCCGGTCGGTCTGGTGATCTACTATTGCTGGAACAACCTGCTGACGATGGCGCAGCAGTACACGATCATGAAGCTGCACGCCCGGAAGAAGAACGAGCCGGAGATCATTCCGCCAGCCAAGCCACGCGGAAAGAAAGGCTGAAGCAATGAGCGGTGAACAGGATTTCTCTGCCTCTCTCAAGCTGTCACCCGAGCAGCTTGAGGCCGGACGACTTCTGTTCGCCGGACCCTGCGAGTTCTTTTACGGTGCCCAGCAGATCGGTCAGTTGCCGGACCCGGCTGCGCCGGAAGTGGCGTTTGCCGGACGCTCGAACGTTGGAAAATCGAGTCTGATCAATGCACTGACGGGCCGTAAAAGTCTGGCCAGAGCTTCCTCCGAGCCGGGCCGGACAAAGCAGCTCAACTTCTTCGATCTTGATGGTCAGCTCGTTCTGGTGGACATGCCGGGCTATGGCTTCGCCAAGGCGGCCAAGGCCGTGAAGGAAGACTGGCAGGGGATGATGTTTGATTATCTCCGTGGTCGTCCCAATCTGCGGCGTGTGATCCTGTTGCTGGATGCCCGGATCGAGACAAAAGCGTCCGATCGTGACGTGATGGATATGTTCGACAAGGCGGCCATCAATTTTCAGGTCGTGCTGACGAAGTGCGATGATGTGAAGCCAAAAGCCGAGGAAGCCCGCTACAGGGAAGTGGTGGAAGAGGTGAGCCGTCACCCTGCCGCTCATCCGCTGGTGTTGCGGACAAGCAGTCAGACGGGGCTCGGTATCCCGGAACTGCGGGCAGAAATTGCGGCCTTTGCGGAACCGGTGCAGAACTGAATGAGTGTCGGGGTTCCGCAATCCCGACTTCTCCGGCCCCGCTGGACTGGGCCATGTTTTCAGGACATGTGGAGTTGAAATGACGGATCAGGGACTTCCTACGGCGGACGCCTTGCAGCAGGCGGCAACACTTGCCGGAGCGCTGCCTTTCCTGCGCCGTTATGCTGGCGACACCATCGTCGTGAAGTATGGCGGTCATGCCATGGGCGATCCGGAACTGGCCCAGACATTCGGCAAGGATATTGCCCTGCTGAAGCTGGTGGGCATCAATCCGGTGGTTGTTCACGGTGGCGGCCCGCAGATCAACCAGATGCTTGAGCGCCTTCAGGTAAAGTCCTCTTTCATCGATGGGTTCCGTGTCACGGATGCGGCTGCAATTGATGTCGTGGAGATGGTGCTGTGCGGCTCTGTCAACAAACGGGTTGCGACGCTCATCAATGAAGCGGGGGCGCTGGCAGTAGGCGTCTCGGGCAAGGATGGCGGGTTGGTGAAAGCCAGCAAGCTGCTGCGTAAGGTCAAAGACCCCGTTACCGGGACGGAGCAGACGCTGGATCTTGGTTTTGTCGGTGACCCAGACGAGATCAACCCGCAGGTGCTTTATGCTCTTTCGGGCTCGGGCCTCATTCCGGTGATTGCGCCGGTCGCAGGCGGGCATAATGGTGAGACCTTCAACGTCAATGCGGATTCCGTGGCGGGTGCGATTGCGGGTGCCATTCATGCTTCGCGTCTGCTGATGCTGACGGATGTGCCGGGTGTGCTGGACGAGAATGGAAAGCTGATTTCTGAGCTCACAGCTGAAGAAGCGCGCAAGGGCATTGCGTCCGGCATGATCTCGGGTGGCATGATCCCGAAGGTGGAAACCTGCCTGAAAGCCGTGCAAGCGGGGGCAAAAGCGGCGGTCATCGTGAATGGCCGTGTACCGCATGCCTGTTTGCTGGAACTGTTCACCCGTGCGGGCTCAGGAACATTGATCCGGGCTGACTGATCTTTCTCACTCTCAATGGGCTGAAACGAGAAGGGGCGTCTTTTGGACGCCCTTTTTTGTTGGTGTGTGCGAAGTTTGCAAACACAGAGGGCCTTTGTTGGCCAGCGCTTACAGGAGACCGTTGATTTGTGGGGTGTGTGATGCTCAGTGAGAACAGCCGCAGATCAAATAGAAAAACTGTAAATAGTTTTTAATGTGCGCTCTTAACAGGCAGACGGGACCAGGCGATTTTTACTGGTGGTTTGTGAATAGCCCTGTTTTTGAACAGGATCCAAGCACCACCTCTGGTCTTAGCTGAGCAGAACAACGGCCCCTCCAACCAGCTACTCACCTGGAACTATCAGTCTGGTTTCAAAATTGAAGGTTGTTGGCGTTTGCGAGATCGCATGGCTCGCTGACTGAGCTTGAGTGCAAACGATCTATCAGAAAATGAAATTAAAAAAGCCACGGAGATTTCTCCCCGTGGCTTCCCGAACAGGTCGAGGACTGTGTCCAGACTTACTGCGGGTTATCTACACCGGCATGCGTGTCCGGGGAGAATGTCCATCCCTCACCATAAGGCTGCGGACCGAACAGACCCCAGCTGGAGGTGCTGGTTGGCTCATCCGTCCAGGCACGACGATCCAGAACAGACTGGCTGGCCTGACGCAGCTTGGCGACGTCAGATGCCGTTGCGTTGGCAGGAGCCTTGTTACCCCATGAGGTCCGGATGAAGTTCACGACGTCAGCAACCTGCTGATCGTTCAGGATCTTCTGGTAACCCGGCATTGCGACGGCTGAAGGAGCCCAGTTGGTCGGCGGAAGAACGCCACCGGCTGCCACGATATGAGCGACAGAGGTCGGGTTTTCAGAGACGACAACAGGGTTTCCAGCCAGCGGCGGGAACATACGGTCTACGGCTGCACCGTCGTTGCGATGGCAGATGGCGCACTGCTGCACATAGACATCGGCACCGGTCATGCCTGCTGTCTTGCCAGCATCAAGAGCCTGAGCCGTGGACGGATCGTAAGTGTAATCGCCCCTGGCTTTAGGCACTTCCGGCAGACTTTTCAGATACTTTGCCGTGGCACGAAGATCGTCCTCGGACCAGTACTGGGTGCTCCATGCCACCACGTCGGCCATACCGCCGAATGCTGCGGAGTGATCGATACGACCCGAACGCAGGAACAGAACCAGATCATCTTCCGACCAGCGGCCGAGACCCAGAACAGGATCGCTACGCAGGCTGGGGGCAATCCAGTTGTCGATCGGTGCGCCACCGCCAAGGAAGTCTGCACCACCGCCTGCATCATAGGCCTTCTCCTGCATGGAGAACCCACGAGGCGTATGGCAGGCGCCGCAATGTCCCGGACCCGTGACGAGATATTCACCGCGAGCGACGACAGGATCCGTGCCGGGAGCCGGTGTGAACGCCTTCGGAGCTGGCGCGAACATCTTGCCCCAGAGGGCGAGCGGCCAGCGCATGGACAGGGGCCAGGAAATATCAGCCGGTTTATCGGGCTGATCCACCGGGGCTACACCATGCATGAAGTAGGCGTACAGCGCCTTGATATCGTCTTCCGACATACGGGCGAAGGACGGATAGGGCATTGCCGGATACAGGGCGGCGCCATCCTTGCGGATACCGTGGCGGACGGCCTTGTCGAAGTCTTCCAGCGTGTAGTTGCCGATACCGGTCTTGGGATCAGGCGTGATGTTCGTCGAATAAATTGCGCCGATCGGGGTCTTGATCTGGAGGCCACCGGCAAAAGCCGTGCCGTGCAGGGCTGTATGACAGGCCACGCAGTCACCAAGGCGCGCCACATAAGCGCCCTTGGCCACCAGATCGCTGTCAGCGCTCTGCGCCAGGGCAGGGGCGGCGCTGAGCACCGTCCCCGCAAGAAGCCCGACCACGGCTGCGCCAAGCGCAGCTTTGAGTCCTTTGATCATTGTTTCACCACCGCGGTGCTTGTGTTGGAAGGATGCCATTTTTCACGGTCTCCCATTTCACGGGGTGATACCGAGCGCAGGAGCGGTCGGTATCTGGTTCGGATTCTTCCGAGCCTCAACCTCGCGCTCATACGTGTCGGTCGCACGTTTGATCAGGTAGTTCCGGATGCTCTCGATTTCGTCAGGCGTCATGGACGTGTCGAAACGATCCATGCCGTAAGCCGTCAGAGCACCACGTCCCACGACGTTGTAGAAAGCGTCCTTGTGACGGATGGCGCCGGACCAGCGCAGATCCGGGAGCATGCCGCCACCTTCGGCGTTATCGCCATGGCAGGTCTGGCAGTAAGTCTGATACTGGAAGTAGCCATTATCGACTTGCTTCTCATCAAACTGCGCCGGTGGTTTCACCGGCAGGAAGCCGATGCTGTTCCAGGTCGGCAGCTTGGCCTTGCCGTCGAGCGAGAACACCGCGAGGTAAGAGTGATTGACCGTCCAGCCAGCAGTACGGCTCATGCCGCCCATGGAGATCGGATAGATACCGCCCCAGCCGACTTCGATCGCAACATACTGCTTGCCGTTGACGCTGTAGGTCACCGGATTTGCAATGATGCCGCTCTGCAGATCATATTTGAACAGATCCTTGCCGTTGGTGGCGTCATAAGCATGGAATTCACCGGTTGCGAGACCCTGGAAGACCAGATCGCCGCCCGTTGCCAGAACGCCGCCATCCCAGCCGCCTGCACGCTCAATGGACCACTGCGCCTGCAACTTGACCGGATCCCAGGCCAGCAGCCAGCCTTTCAGATCCTGCATGTAAGCCGCACGGGCTTCAGGAGTGTCGGGCAGGCCGGTCTTGGTCATGTCGAGACCGAGGTTCCAGGAATCAGGATGAGGCTTGAAGCCACCTGACTGATTCTTGTAGCCGAACGGGATCTGGTGAGCCGGAAGATAGATCAGGTGTGTGCGCGGGCTGTAAGCCATTTCCATGAAGTTATGCGCACCCAGAGGACCCGGAATACCGTACCAGTCCTTGCCGGTCAGCGTATAGAGACCTTCAGGATTGAAGATCGGACGACCTGTCTTGGGATCAAGGCCATAGGCCCAGTTTTCGTAGACATAGTTCTTGCCCTGAATAAACTGGCCTGTCTTCGCGTCGAGGACGTAGAAGAAGCCGTTCTTCGGAGCATGAACGACCACATGGCGCGTCTCACCGTTGATCGGCAGATCAAGCGTCATAATCTGCTGGACGGAGGTGTAATCCCATTCGTCCATCGGCGTTGCCTGAAAGTGCCAGACATACTCACCGGTCTCAGGCTTGATCGCAACGATGCTGCCGAGGAACAGGTTGTCGCCGATACCGTTGGAGCGGTACTTGTAGTTCCAGGGAGAACCGTTACCGACGCCGAGATACACAAGGTCTGTGACGGGGTCATAGACGATGGAATCCCAAACGGTGCCGCCACCGCCCTGTCGTGTCCATGCGCCGGTTGGGCTCCAGGTCTTGTAGGCCTTGTTCATCAGAACGCTGTCGGACGCAGCATGATCAGGCTCGTTCTTCGCGTTCGGGACGGTGAAGAAGCGCCAGTCCAGCTTGCCGGTCTCGGCGTCAAACGCGGAAACGAAACCACGGGCACCGAACTCGGAACCGCCATTACCGATGATGACCCGGCCCTTGGCGATACGCGGGGCGCCATCGACCGTATAGGAGCGCTGCTTGCCGAGAGCTGCGTCCTTGGGAATCGTGTTGACACTCCAGACGACCTTGCCGGTCTTGGCGTCAAGCGCGATCAGACGACCGTCGAAGGTGCCGACATAGATCTTGCCGTTCCAGTAGGCGATGCCGCGGTTGACGGTGTCACAGCAGCCGCGGACGGCGACATTGCCGGGAACTTTAGGATCAAAGGCCCATAGCAGTTCACCAGTGTCGGCCTTCAGGGCCTTGACCTTGGACCAGTTGGTGGAGGCGTAAAGAACGCCGTCAATGATCAGGGGCGTGCCCTCCTGACCACGGTTGGAGTCAAAGTCGTAGAACCAGGCCAGCTTCAGATCGCCGACATTCTGGCGATTGATCTGGTCGAGCGGGCTGTAGCGCTGCTCTGAGTAGGTTCGCCCATAGGAGAGCCAGTTTTCCGGATGATCATCAGCGTGGATGATCGCTTCTCCGGTGGCTCCCTGATCGTCAGCAGCGCGTGCAGCGCCTGTAGGCTGACCCAGGGCCGCGGCCAGGATGGTTCCTGCCGCGAGAAGGCCAAGAAAGGAAGTCTTCCTGGCGGCTGAGGGACGGCTCATAGTTATAGTCCTCATGCTCACTGATTGCAGATTCAGTCGGCAAATCAATGCGGAATTACCGTTGTGTCGTAGTCAGCCGACATGAACCAATGATGTCAATCGTGTCATCTGATTACGGCCTATGCGTGAAATGAAGGGGAACCTCATGGCTCCAACGGATGATGCGATTTGATAACATGAAAAAATGGACAGAAAATTGCGCTTTCCTGTGCTGTGACGGGTCCATGTCGGAAGGAACCCTGGTTTTTGTTTGTGCTGGAAAAGCCTGAAATCAGGAAAATATGGACCATCCTGAAAGGAAAGAAGTCTGATGCAGCCTCACGGAAAGGTGATGGTCATAAGGCGGGATGCTGCAGAATCGTTTCGATGGCGGCGCTGTAATATTTTCCAGAGGTACATCGTCAGCGGGAGTGATTGTAAGAGTCGCCTTTTGCTTTGGCGATGCTCTATAATGAAGGCAGGAAGCAGTCTGCCGGTGTTCTTGAAGAGCGTTTCGGCAGACATATATAGATGTACACAATTATAAGGTACACCGTCAGGTCATCTGACAGTTTAAGGAGTGGTTATGTCCTTCAGTCGCGACTTTCGTTCGTCGCCTTTTGCCACCGGAGCTCAGTCAGCGACTGTGGACGCAGGGCTGCGGGCTTATATGCTTCGTGTGTATAACTGGATGGCCTCAGGCTTGTTGCTCACCGCACTTGTTGCCTATCTGATCGCGGAGATACCCTCCGTGCGTTCCCTGTTCTTCCATGTGCAGGGCTATCAGGTTGCTCCAACGGGACTTGGCTGGCTCGCGATGATCGCGCCGCTGGGCTTCGTCATGGTGATGTCGTTCGGCGTCAACCGGCTTTCCCGATCAGCGGTGCAGACCCTCTTCTGGCTGTTCTGTGCGGTGATGGGAGCCAGTCTTTCCAGCATCCTGCTGCTGTATACCGGCGTATCAGTGGCGCGCGTCTTTCTGGTGACGTCAGCGACCTTCGGGGCGACGTCCCTGTGGGCATACACCACTGGCGCCAATCTGATCCGTTTCCAGTCTTTCCTCATGATGGGTCTGATCGGGCTTCTGATCGCTGGACTGGTGAACATGTTCCTCGGTAGTCCGGCTCTCTACTTCGTCTACAGTGTAGTGGGTGTCTTTCTCTTCATTGGACTGACGGCCTTCGATACGCAGCGGATCAAGGTCACCTATCCGCAGTTCGCTTACTATGAAGGACCGGAAGGGGCTGCGAAGCGTTCGGTTTACGATGCGCTGAACCTCTATCTGAACTTCATCAACCTCTTTCAGTTCATGTTGCAGTTCATGGGAACCCGTAACAGCAACAGTGAGTGAGGCAGCTTTGCCTCTCCTGATTGGCGCGACTCTGCCCCGGCCTTCCTGAGGTCGGGGCTTTTTTTTGACTCGTGGAATGTCCGCGTCCAGTGAGCGTGTCCTTCCCGTGTAACGCATGGCATATCCAAAAAAATAACACTTATGCGAAAATTTTTGAGAAGAATGGCAATTCTGTGAAGCAATGGAAAAGAGAGAAAGGTCGGGTTTGTTGCGGTAAATTGATCTGACACCATAGTGACGAAATATATTGAAATATTACGTGATGTTATCTTTGGGGTGATCAGGGCTGCTTTTGGCAGGAAACAGCGGAGCGGAAAGACGTATGATGCATTGTGATAACTAAATTGTGGGATTATTGAATCGTTGTAATGCAACGTGGACGGAAGTGATCTGTGCCTGTGGGCAGGTGTGATCCGGAACGACCTTGTTGGAGAGAGACCTACAAGTATGTCAGAATCGAGGGACGTACGATGAGAAACAAGTACCTGAAGGGAGCAGCCCGACTGGCTGGTCTCGCTTCGGTGCTTCCACTGGCGGGATGTGAATGGGACATCCTGGACCCCAAGGGGCCAGTGGGAGACCAATTGAAAACCTTGATCGTTGAGTCGACGGTCGCAATGCTCATTGTGGTTGTCCCGACAATCATCATGGCATGCTATTTTGCGTGGAAATACCGGCAGACGAACACGGAAGCCGAATATCTTCCGAAATGGTGCCACTCGAACAAGATCGAGGCGGCGATCTGGGGTATCCCAACCCTGATCATCATCTATCTGGCGGTCATCACCTATCAGACCTGCCACTCACTGGATCCCTATCGTCCGCTGGACGCAGAAGCGACGACGAAGCCTCTCGAGGTTGAAGTTGTGGCTCTGGACTGGAAATGGCTCTTCATCTATCCGGATGAGGGTATTGCCACAGTCAACCAGCTGGCGATCCCGGTGAACAAGCCGGTTCACTTCGTCATCACGTCCGATGCCGTGATGAACTCGTTCTTCATTCCGCGTCTTGGCTCCATGATCTACGCCATGGCGGGCATGCAGACGCAGCTTCACCTGATGGCGACGGAAGCTGGTGACTACCTTGGTGAGTCAGCGAACTACAGTGGTCGCGGCTTCTCCGACATGGAGTTCCGTACGCTCGCAATGCCGCAGGATCAGTATGCAGCATGGGTCGAGAAGGTACGTTCTTCATCCGATCAGCTGGATGACCAGACCTACCCGCGTCTTGCTGCTCCAAGCGAGGCCGAGCCGGTCAAATACTATTCTCATGTCGAGCCGAACCTCTTCGACCAGATCGTGGCGAAGTACAATAACGGCATGGTCATGGACAAGAGCACGGGCAAGATGATCCACGTTCAGTCCGCGATGTCCGACATGAACATGAAGGAGTAGGATCAAAATGCTAGGGAGATTATCGTTCGCGGATATCCCGTTGGATGTGCCGATCCTTGTCGGTACGTTCATCGGCGTCGCGATAGCTGGTATCGCCGTTCTCGGCCTGATTACGTATTTCGGAAAGTGGGGCTATCTCTGGAAAGAGTGGCTGACTTCCGTTGACCATAAGCGTCTGGCGGTGATGTATGTCGTCGTCGCTCTGCTTGCCCTTGTGCGTGGCTTTGCCGACGCCATCATGATGCGTACCCAGCTTGCGCTGGCTTACGCGGGTAACCCCGGCTATCTGCCGCCTCATCACTATGACCAGATCTTTTCGGCCCACGGCACGATCATGATCTTCTTCATGGCGATGGCGTTCATGACGGCTCTGTTCAACTTCGTGGTGCCGCTTCAGATCGGTGCGCGCGACGTTGCTTTCCCGTTCCTGAACAACCTGAGCTTCTGGATGACGGCAGTCGCCTTCGCGCTGATCAACGTCTCACTGTTCATTGGTGAGTTCTCTCAGTGCGGCTGGCTGGCATATCCGCCGCTGTCCGAAAACCAGTTCAGCCCCGGTGTCGGTGTCGACTACTATATCTGGGCAGTTCAGATTTCGGGTGTTGGCACGCTGCTGACAGGCGTCAACTTCTTCGTCACCATCGTCAAGATGCGTGCTCCTGGCATGACCTGGATGAAGATCCCCGTGTTCACATGGACCGCTTTCTGCGCTTCCGTGCTGATCATGATCGCCTTCCCGGTTCTGACCGTGGCTATCGCTCTTCTTGGCCTTGATCGTTATTTCGGGATGCACTTCTTCACGAATGACGGTGGCGGCAACCAGATGCTCTATTTGAGCCTGATCTGGACCTGGGGTCATCCGGAAGTCTACATTCTCGTTATCCCGGCGTTCGGCGTGTTCTCGGAAGTCGTTCCGGCGTTCTCCCAGAAGCCGATCTTCGGTTATGCGACGATGGTCTATGCGACCTGCGCCATCATGGTGCTGTCGTTCGTCGTCTGGGTTCATCACTTCTTCACCATGGGTGCAGGTGCTGACGTCAACGCGTTCTTTGGTATCGCGACGATGATCATCTCCATCCCGACGGGCGTTAAGCTCTTCAACTGGCTGTTCACGATGTACAAGGGGCGCGTTGAATTTCACGCCACGATGTACTGGGCTGTCGGCTTCATGATCACCTTCACCATCGGCGGCATGACCGGCGTGATGATGGCGATCCCGGCTGCTGACTTTGTTCTTCACAACAGTCTCTTCCTCATCGCCCACTTCCATAACGTCATCATCGGCGGTGTGTATTTCGGCTACATCTGCGGCATGAACTTCTGGTTCCCGAAGGTCTTCGGCTTCAAGCTGAACGAAACCTGGGGCAAGCGGGCGTTCTGGTGCTGGTTTGTCGGCTTCTACTTTGCGTTCGTTCCGCTTTATGTCCTCGGCTTCGAAGGCATGACGCGTCGTCTGAACCACTACAGCAACCCGGCATGGCATCCCTGGCTTCTGATTGCTGAAATCGGCGCCGTGATGATCCTGTTCGGTATCGTCTGTCAGGTTACCCAGCTTTATGTCTCCATCCGTGACATGAACCTTGCTGAGAACCGTGACGTGACCGGTGATCCGTGGAATGGCCGTTCGCTCGAGTGGTCAACGTCTTCACCGCCGCCGCCTTACAACTTCGCTATCGTTCCGCACGTTCATGAATTCGATGCATTCATGCACGACAAGGAAAACGGTATCGACACGCGTCAGGCAGGTGGACCTTACCAGCCGATTCACATGCCGAAGAACACGGCGGCCGGTTTCCTGGTCGGTGCGTTCAGCTTCGTGCTTGGCTTCGCTGCGATCTGGTACATCTGGTGGCTGGCAGCGATCGCTCTTGTGGGTGTTTTCGCGACGGTTATCGCACGCAGTGCGAACCAGGATGTTGATTACTACATCCCCGCCGAGGAAGTTGCCCGGATCGAGAACGAGCACTCCCGCAAACTTATGGCACAGGCGGCTGAGTAATGGCGCACGATACAACTCTCTCTGACGCGCACGCAGAGCACGAACACCACGAACTTCCGACGGTGTTCGGGTTCTGGGTGTATCTGATGACGGACTGCATCATCTTCGGATCGCTGTTCGCCGTCTTTGCGGTCCTCCGGAACCAGTTTGCCGGTGGACCGACGGGTAAGGAGTTGTTCGAAATTTCGGGGCTTGCGCTGGAAACAGCGCTCCTCCTGATCTCGAGCATCACCTACGGTTTCGGCATGATCGCGGCTCACAAGGGCCAGATCAAATCAGTCCAGATGTGGCTGGCCGTGACCTTCCTCCTTGGTCTTGGGTTTGTGTTCCTTGAACTCAGGGAATTCGCTCACATGATCGCCGACGGCGCTGGTCCGGATCGCAGTGCGTTCCTGTCCGCGTTCTTCACCCTGGTTTCAACTCACGGTCTTCACGTGAGCTGTGGTCTGGTCTGGCTGGTCGTCATGATCATTCAGCTGTCCGGCGTGAGCGCGATCAATGAGCGTATGATGAACAAGCTCACCATGCTGAGCCTGTTCTGGCACTTCCTCGACATCGTGTGGATCTGCGTGTTCACCTATGTCTATCTGGCGAGCATGATCTGATGAGTAACGACCATTCAGCAGCCCATGAGGGCTCGAGCCACGGTAACGCAACCTCGTATATCATCGGGTTTGTTCTTGCCGTTATCCTGACTGCCGCAGCGTTTATGGTGGTGATGGGGCATAGCCTCTCACCCTCAGCAACGCTGATGGCCATCACTGTGCTTGCGGCGATTCAGGTGGTCGTTCACCTGATTTTCTTCCTGCACATGAGCACAACAGCTGAACAGGCCTGGAATAACAAAGTCTTCCTGTTCACCCTTGGCTTTGTTGCGATCTTCTTTGTCGGCACGATGTTCATCATGGACAACACAGCCGCACATATGATGTCGCGCTAAAAGATTATCTGTCCGGTCACTTCGGCGACTGGATAAGTGGTCTGGAAAAGCCCTACCCGTTAATTCGGGTGGGGCTTTTTTTATGACATGCTAAACCAGACTTCTCGCGATGGCTGATTGACATAAGTGGAAATGTGCCGATGGACAGACGCTCTTCTCAGGCGTGGTTTGCTGTCAGACGTTATGGGTATGGTGCCGGACGGCCCATCACCTGGCAGGGATGGAGTCTATGGATACTCTTTTTAGGAGTAACGCTGATTCCGACGCTGGTCGTTCCCTGGCTGGACCTGACGGAGCCCTTGCTGGCCGAAAGTCTGGTGATGCTTGTCGATGGGATAGCAATCGTTTCGTTTTTTCTGATCTGCAAAGCCAAGACGGCGGGAGACTGGCGATAGCGTTGGGGGCCATCAGACTGATGACCAACGATCTCCAGAACGAGGAAAAGGCGTCCATTTTAGACTTCAGGATTTGAAGGACGCATAAAAACAGCGGCCTTCTGGTCTGCAAATACACCCGCAATCAGATATTTATTGAATTGTTCCTGTATGCCAACAGTAAACAGGCATTTCTCTGCCACTCATCCAGTTTTCGCCAGCAAACCGGAATTAAAGGGACCACGTTTCTTTGTGTGGAGCGTGGCAAAACCCTGAAAAGCCAACGCCTTGTATTCAACTGTGCACGTTACGCTTCTATCCAGCAGGTGAGAGGCTGGGTTCTATATAATCCACAAAAAAAGCCTGCCCTTTTGAGGGGCAGGCTTTGTCCAGACACAGAAAGCGTCCGATCAGTCTTTCTGGGGCTCCGGAGAGAGAAGCTCTTTTTTGTTTGGCTTGTCTTTCCACTCTTCCGCATCGGGAGGGGCAGTGCCTTTGCGGGTAATGTTCGGCCACACCGCAGCATATTTCGTGTTGATCTCGGCCCACGGCGTGGCGCGATCATCGCTGTCAGGGAAAATGGCTTCGGCCGGGCATTCCGGTTCGCAAACACCACAATCGATGCATTCATCAGGATTAATGACGAGAAAATTCTCGCCAGCGTAGAAGCAGTCTACCGGGCAGACTTCCACGCAATCCATGAACTTGCACCGAATGCAGTTTTCAGTGACCACGTAGGTCATCGTCATCTCCGATTATCAGGGGCCTGACACTGGCGTCAAAGCCGGGTGTGAACGGACGGTCGGAACTCAGCCCGCATATCGAGGCGCACCTATGCGGCGGATTTCCTACAGAAGCAAGCCATTGGTGCGGAAAACGCACCGGTGTTGCCGAATGGCCCATATGCACCGTTGCATAAAAGATCTTCAGGCGGGTGTGCGAACCAGCAGGGATGAGAGGACGGCAAAGGGTGTTTCCTTTGCGGGACGTCGTGATTTTACTGGGCGTAAGTGATGCTTTTTCGGGCCGTTCTGGGGTCTGGAGACTACCCAGAACGGGTTTGGACCCGCCATGTTGGACGGGAGTGGACGGGGGGCTTCCAGTCGCAGACCGAGCGCACGCAGTATGGCAGGCACATCCGCCGCCTTCGTGCCCAGCCAGGGAGCGAAATGCTCAGGCAACGCTACACTGTTCTGTCGCGTCCGGAAAGATAATGTTCGGACCAGCTTTTCCACCATGTCGAGACGGAGTCGCACAGGACCGCAGGCGGGCCACCCAAGCGCATCAAAGTAGGCAGATGGAAACGCCGTCACCGGGACCGAGACGGCGGAAGGAGGCGGCATGTCCACCGCACTTGCACCAGAATGCACGGCCATCAGAAGGGCGCGGAAACGCATGGGGCGTGGCTTGAGCAGGCTCGGCAGATAAAGCCAGCCCAAAGCGCAATGCACGCCCAGACGATGGAGAGGATGATGCTTCGTCAGCGGAAAACGGGCACGAGCCTGCCCGGCTCCCTCCATCATCTCGTGAAGTGCACCGCGTGTCTCGGCGCTGGCGGCAGCACGGGCATGGGCCCTGAAGAGGGGAGCCAGCTCCTGCTCGATGTGCCGAGAGACAAATTCCGATAGACGCACCCGGACACTGTCTCTCTGGCGTGTGTCCAGAAGATCGTCACCGCGCAACATGATTGTCGGATGCAGCACATCACGTCCGGCGCGCAAACGGGCGATTTCGATGCCTTCCCAAGTGATGTCACCAGTCTGGTGATCAAGCATGAAAGCGGTGTCTTCGGCCTGCTGGCATGCCTGTACACGTAAGGGAATCTCGGTTCTTAGAGCACGGCGGGCGGCGCGGGCGAGGGTGGCGCGATCCGATTGCGGCAGGTCCGAATCAAGGTGAAGCTGGAAGCCCTGCATCCTGCCGACGGGATGCCCTTCGACAATGACTTCGCCATCGCTTTTGACCGCAGAGAGAAGCGGCGCATTATTTTCATTTTCGAGCAGCCGGATCAGATGCGCTGAGCGTCTGTCGACGAAACGGGCGGTCAGACGCTCATGCAGGGCGTCCGAAACCTTGTCCTCTACAACCCGCGTGCGCTCTTGCCAGACCGGAGCATTCCTGACCCACTGCTCCCGGTTGGCGATGTAGGACCAGATGCGGATGCCGGCGAGACGCTGCATGAGCGTATCGACGTCGCCGTCTACGCGATCGAGGCGTCCAAGTTGCTCTTCCATCCACGCGGCGGGCAGACGACGCTGCTCGACCAGCAGGCTGAACACACGGCTACAGAGTTGCGCGTGGCTCCGCTCGCCAATCTTGCGGAAATCCGGAATCTGACACACGTCCCACAGCATTTTTGTGTGAGCTCGACCTGTGGCAGTGGCCATGACCTGGGGTTCGTGCGCGAGCGTGGCGAGGATCAGCGCGTCACTGGTCGGCTCACTGGCCTGTAGGCCGCGCATCGGTGGCGACACTGACAGGCTGGCCATCAGGGCGCGAGGGCTGGAAAAATCCAGCCTGTCATTCCGCCAGATCAGCCGTTCGAGTGGATCGAACTGATGGTTTTCGACAGCCTCGATGATCGGATCAGGCATCGGCGGACACCGTCCGGTCGTGCCGAACGTACCGTCTTTCGTACCGCGTCCGGCCCGTCCGGCGATCTGTGCAATTTCTGATGCGGTAAGAGGCCGTCGCCGAGAGCCATCAAATTTTGCAAGACCGGCAAAGGCGACATGGGCGATGTCCATGTTGAGACCCATGCCGATGGCGTCTGTGGCGACGAGGTAATCGACTTCCCGATTCTGGTAGAGCTCCACCTGTGCATTGCGTGTGCGGGGCGACATCTGCCCCATGACTACGGCACATCCGCCCCGACGGCTCCGGATCAGTTCGGCAATGGCATACAGTTCGGCGGCGGAGAACGCCACGATGGCCGAACGGGCAGGCAGTTTTTCCAGCCTTGCCGGACCTGTGAAGGTCAGTGCCGACAGACGCGGGCGGGTGTCGATGGTGATTTCGGGTACCAGCCGACGCATCAGCGGCGCGATGGTTTCCGCCCCGAGGAAAAGCGTCTCTCCGGTTCCGCGTGCATGCAGCAGGCGGGACGTGAAGATATGGCCCCGTTCCGGATCGGCGCAGAGCTGGATTTCGTCGATGGCAAGAAAGGACACCTGTCTGTCGACAGGCATGGCTTCCACAGTGCAGGAAAACCACCGCGCATCGGGTGGGATGATCTTCTCCTCGCCGGTGATCAACGCGACACGGGAGGCTCCCTTTCGGGCGACCAGTCGCTCGTAATTCTCACGCGCCAGAAGCCTGAGCGGAAAACCGATGATGCCGGAAGGATGGGCCAGCATCCGCTCGATGGCGAAATGCGTCTTGCCGGTGTTGGTCGGTCCGAGGATGGCGTGAAGATGATGATCTGTGTCGCGACCCGCTGCGCCATGAAAACTATGGCCAGACGATCTGGCGAAAGAACCGTCGGCACCCGCCGGAGCACAGGCGGGGAGCGGGCAAAGCGGAAACGGGTGGGTGGAGAACCCTGTCATGCAGGCATGGTCCGATGGCTCGGCGGGAAATGCAAGGGCCGGTTGTGATCACGGGCAATGTTGCGTCCGGGGATGTTCGGGAGCAGCCTGCGTTCATTGACTGTTCATCAAGCATGGAGAGACGCGATGCGTGCAAATGGACTGGAATGCATTGTTACGGGACGCGTGAAGGGGCCAGTTGGCGTGGTGCATGGCGTCCGGACGGCTAGCGCCAAGGAGTTGACAGCGATTGTCGGGGCAACTGGCGCGCGTTTTGCGGTGGACACCGGCTTTACGGCTGCCTCGGGACAGTTGGTGCTGGTGCCGGACGCTTCGGGCGACGTAACCGCGCTCCTTGGCCTGCCTGCTCCCGACAGGATTGATCCTTTTGTATTCGGTGGGCTGGCCAGAGATCTGCCAAAAGGCAACTGGACACTTTCGTTGCCGGATGATGTGGACCGCAGTGTCGCCGTGCTTGGTTTTGCTCTGGGCGCTTATCGTTATGTGCTGGGTGAAACGAAACCGTTGCAGGTGCATCTCTATGAAAAGAAGCCGGACTCGCTGGCTCTGGAGATGGCGCAGTCGATCTGGCTGGGACGTGACCTGATCAATGCGCCCGCCAATCTGCTGGGGCCGGAGGATCTGGCCAAGGCAGCTCAGGCGGCGCTGGAGCCCTTTGACGCCAAAGTGAAGATCATCAAGGGAAAAGCGCTTGAGGCAGCCTATCCGCTGGTCGCGCATGTCGGGAATGGCTCCGAGCGACGTCCGCGTGTGGTGGTGGCGCACTGGGCTGGATCGAAAGCGAAGAAAGACGCTCCGCTTCTGTCTCTGGTGGGCAAGGGCGTGTGTTTCGACAGCGGTGGCTACGACATCAAGCCCGCGTCCGGCATGTTGCGGATGAAGAAGGATATGGGAGGTGCTGCGACCGTTCTGGCGTTGGCGCGGCTCATCATGGCGCAGGATCTGCCTTTGCGGCTCGAATTACGGCTTGGTTGCGTGGAGAATTCGGTCTCTGGCACGGCGATGCGGCCGCTGGACGTGGTGACGGCCAGAAATGGTCTGACGGTTGAAATCGGCAATACCGATGCGGAGGGACGGCTGGTGCTGGCCGATCTGCTGACCGAAGCCAGTGAGGCTCATCCGAGAGCGCTGATTGATGTGGCGACGCTCACCGGCGCGGCCCGTGTGGCGCTTGGGCCAGACCTTCCCGTCGTGCTCGGTAATAATGATGCGATGGTCGAAGGGCTGCTTGAGGCAGGAAAAACCGTCTCCGATCCGTTCTGGCGACTGCCTCTGTGGGATGGATACCGGCACTGGCTGAAAAGTTCTGTAGCAGACCTCAATAACATTTCGTCTAAACCGTTTGCCGGGGCCATAACTGCTGCTTTGTTTCTTGAGCGTTTTGTTGAGTCTGATGTGCATTGGACGCATATCGATAGTTATGCATGGAATGATTCAACACGGAGTGGAAGACCGGAAGGTGGTGAAATCCTTGGGTTGCGGGCGATTTATGCAGCTCTTCCACATGTGCTTGGGATGACGAATTTATTAAATTCGTGAGAATAACGATTTCCCTAAAAAACTATTCATTTGTTACGGCTTTAAATCGTCTCAGAACAATCTATATGTGCCTGCAATAGGAAATGAGGCTGACTGCGTGTCAGCGGACAGGGAGTTAACCTTACCTGTCTGGAAACAGGGAATAATATGATGGCCCAGGCCAGGACAACAACACTCCGGACCGCCTCCGCAGCGAAGGCGGCGGCGAAGACCCAGACGAACGCGACAGCTGACCAGCTGGTCAACACACTGCGCGACACGATGGTTTCCCTCGTGCGCCGTGACGGTCCGGATCTTTCCGCTCGTCAGCTGGCTGTGTTCCTGACCTGCTATCTTCAGGAAGATGGTCACACCGTTCGGGGTCTTGCTTCCGAGCTGAATGTATCCAAGCCTGCCATCACCCGCGCTCTGGACCGTCTGGGCGAACTGGATCTGGCACGTCGCAAGGTTGATCCGCTCGATCGTCGTTCGGTGCTGGTCCAGCGCACGCTGAAAGGTGCTGCCTATCTTCGTGAAATCCGCTCCATCATGGGTGAAGCCGCTCCTGCCGTCCGTAAGGAAGCGTCTGAAGAGCGTGCTCCGCGCGCCGGACGTCGCGCTGCGTAACAGACGCGCCTGTTGAGTCTTCCAAAAAGGCCGCTCTTCGGAGCGGCCTTTTTTTATCGCCTGTATAGAGGGCACGTATGTTTTCAAGGTTCTGCTCTTCGCTCCGACCTTTGAAAATAAAGAGAGATGAGAGCGTAGCGATCCGCTCAGAGGTCACCTGCTGATGAAATTTAAAATGCCTTTTTCAGAAGGGTGATCTGATTTGCGGGTGGACGGGACTGTGACTGAATGGCCCGGTGAACCGGATGACGGGTTCAGGCGTTATCTCCGTACAATAGACGCCGATACCCCTCAGGTTCTGTTGGGGAAACTTAAGGAGCCTACAAATGCGTTTCACATCTTTTGCCGTTGCCGCCGCCCTGTCTGCCGCAACGTATTTCGTAGCCCCGGCCATGGCGGCTGATACGCTCGGCACGCCATCAGGCACCCTGACCATCAAAACCAAATCGGCTGACCTTGGTGTCGGTTATACCTGGGGCGACGCCCGTCTGACGTTCAACAAGAAAACATATCGCTACAAGGTTACGGGTGGCCAGATCGCTGCTGTCGGTTTCTCGGAGGTCGTCAGCAAGGGGACTGTCTATAACCTGCACAATGCCGCTGATATGGAAGGCACCTTTGCTGCGACAAGTGGTGAGGCCACTTTGGGGAATGGACTGGGCGGTGCTGTTCTTGAAAACAAGCACGGCGTTCGTCTGAAACTGACGAGTAATGCGAAAGGGGCGCGTCTTTCCGCAGGCGCTGGTGGCCTGACGTTCGAGCCTCTGAAATAAACGCTGTCACCTGTGTTGGGAACGCGAGCCGGAGATCGAAAGGTCTCCGGTTTTTTATTGTCTGAGGTAATGAAGAGTAGAAGCGTTTCGTGGAACCTGCTGTTCGGGTCTTTTCAAATCCAGATTCAATGCGGCTCTATTGATCAGACCGACGGCTTATCCTTGCCATACCGATAGATGACGGCTGAACCGGCCCACGCCAGAGCGAACAGTCCGATTACAATAAAACCAAGCGTGTTGAAGTTGTCTCCCAGTGACGCAACAAGATTCCAGAGCTTTCCCTGTGCATTGAACTGATCGGCAACAAGGTTGAGCGCTTCGATGCTGCCTATGACGAGTGCGACAAGCACGGAAACCAGTGTGATGGCGATATTATAACGAAGTTTACGAAGAGGATCGACAAACGCCCATTGATAGGCGCCTGTCATCAGCACGCCATCCGCCGTATCAATGAGGGACATGCCTGCTGCAAAAAGCGCTGGAAAAATCATGATGGATGCAATGGCGATGCCACGGCTGGCCTCGGTTGCCGACAGACCGAGCAGGGAGACCTCTGTTGCCGTATCGAACCCCAGACCGAACAGAAAGCCGAGAAAAAACATGTGCCAGCTTTTGGAAACCAGCTGGAATAACGGTCTGAGAAAGCGGGCGAGCACGCCTTTCTGAGCCAGAATCTTCTCGATGGTTTCAGGCTTTTCTTCCCCATGCTTTTTGACATTTCGGTAGGTCTGCCAGGTCGAATGCAGAACCAGAAGATTGATCAGGGCGAGAATGAACAGAAAGCCTGCCGAGATGACTGTGCTGATCACGCCTCCAATATTGCGCCATATTTCCAGATGATCCTGCAAAGTGTGGGAAAGCACGATCGTGCCGAATGTGGCGATTACGACAAGCGTTGAATGTCCGATCGCAAACCACAGGCCCAGCGTCAGCGGTCGTTTGCCCATCTGGATGAGTTGACGTGTCACGTTATCAATGGCGGCGATATGGTCCGCGTCCACGGCATGCCGGAGGCCGAACCCGTAAGCAATCAGGGCATTACCCAGCAACACAGGGGAGTGCCTGAAAAGCACCAGTGCCCACATCCAGATTCCCAGATTGGCAAGAACCAGGCAGCTTCCCAGCACGATAATACGCAGGCGCAGAGCGGGCTGAGGCGCTTGAGCGAGATCAGAAGCCATACTGCACCGCAAATCGTGCCGAGATCGGCTCAATGGGATGACCGGTCGCTCCGGACTGCACTGCTGAAGTCGGTGTCAGGCGGTAATCGTAGGCGTACTGCGCGGCGTAGGCATGAGCATTGAAGGCATTGAAGATGCTGGCTTCCAGTTTGAGATTCTTCGTGAAGCGGTAACCGATGTTCAGATTGACCTCCTGATAGCCCTTTGATCGCAAACTGTTGTCTTCAACCAGCGGATAGCCTCCCAGCCAGCGGACCTGCAGGCCGCCATACCATGGCCCACGATCAGCAATGATACCGAAAGACCAGACAAAGCTGGGCGCGTTTGTCACGTAGCGTCCGTCAATTCCATAGCTGGCCAGGTTTTTCGCCTGATAACGCGCCTTAGCAAAAGACAGGTCGGTATTGAACTCAAGCCAGGTAAAGGGATTGTACTGCGCGGAGAGTTCAACGCCCTGTCTGCGGCTGGCTGGACCGGGCGACGTGACGCCAGCGTCTCCGTCGTAACTGAGCTCGGAATCAAAATCGATGACGAAAGCTGCCGCCTGCACATTCAGGTGTCGAAGGGGAGTGGCTCTTACTCCGACTTCTCCGCTGACAGCGGATGTCATGAGAGGCACTTTGACCGATCCCTTGGCAAATTCATCCGCAGTGTAAGAGCCGGATACTGACCGGAAGTCATTGGAATGGAAACCTCGTCCACCACTCAGGTAAAGTTCGGTTTTTTTCCAGGGACCAAAGACCAGACTCCCCTTGGGCTGAAAGAGCCACTGATGTTTGCGGGTCAGACTGTCATCTACCAGATTGCTGTCCGTGCCTCCCTGATAGTCCTCGCGCAGACCAACAATCATTCGGAACCACGGTAGCCAGTGCGTTGTGTTCTGAACGAACATTCCCGCCGCGCCAAGATTGATGTCGTCCGCATTGCAGAGATAGGGGACTGT
Organism: Acetobacter aceti NBRC 14818; assembly: GCF_000193495.2. Classification (NCBI taxonomy): domain Bacteria; kingdom Pseudomonadati; phylum Pseudomonadota; class Alphaproteobacteria; order Acetobacterales; family Acetobacteraceae; genus Acetobacter; species Acetobacter aceti. The sequence goes on from NZ_AP023410.1 coordinate 2,909,437, forward strand.
TGCTTCCAGACTGGATGGACAGGCTACCAGTGTCACGCGTTGCCGTGTGTGCCGCCGATCGACATACAGGAAATCATACCGACCCTGCACGCCAACCTGCGTGTCTGTTCTTACCCGTCCGACATGGTCTTCCCGTGAGTAGACACTGCTGCCACCAACGGTCGTGCGCGTTTCATCCTGCTGCTGCTGATCGCCATTGACCGGATCATCCAGATAATGCGTGAAATTATTCCACAATGTCAGCCGGTCATGCGCGGCAAAGGCGCTCGTCACCCATTTCCAGTTGTCGTCGGCAAGATGATAATGACCAGACAGGCTGTACCTTTCTGAAAATCCTCCATCCGTCGGGTCGAGCGACCCATATCGACCGATCAGTCCTTCGCTGTAGGTGGCCAGAGGCTGTTCGTTCGTGGCGCGCCACTGTCCGCGATAGAACATCCCGGTGAGGTCAAAGCCGTTCGTTGCTTCACCATGCGCATAACGGGTAATCGCCTTGATGCTTCTGGCATTGTCAGGATATTTCCACGGACCGTCCGTATGGGAAAGACTGAAAGCATTGACCCAGCGATCACCATTCGCGAGATGCGCCGTCCCACCCAGATAGGCGCGATAATCTCCCAGCGTCCCTGCGCTCAGGGAAATCTGTCGGGGCACATCATCCGCGAGTTTCATGTGGTCCGAACCCGCAACGCCAAAGTCCCCGATATCGGCGTGGAACGGGCCCTTGGTGTAGTCCACGCCTGACAGCAGTTCGGGAATGAGGAAGTTGAGGTCCGTATAACCCTGACCATGCGCGTTGCTGACGCCGTTTATCGGCATGTCATCCACGAAAGTGGCGAGGTCGGTGCCGTGATCCAGATTGAACCCGCGCAGAAGAAACTGGTTGGCTTTTCCCTCGCCCGAATGGGACGTGACGACCAGGCCAGGAACGGCCTCCAGAATCTGACCGACACGATAAGCCGGACGAAGCTGGATTTCCCGGGCTGTAATGGAGCCTTCGCTTGCCGTCGCGGCCCGTCCCAGCAGGTTGCGACGGGAAGCCGTGACATTGATCAGTTCGACTGCGGGCTTGAGAGTTTTGGGACGCACGTTTTTCGCTGCGGTTGTTTTCTGACCGCTTCTCGGCGGAGGGAGAATCTCCGGGGCAGCAATGGCGTCATCTGACATGCAAAGCAGACCGCCGAACAGAAACGAAAAACAGAGCGGGAAAACCGGATGGCGCTGGTGCAGAGGCAGGCGCGGATAACGAACGTTACCGCAGCGTTCGGTCTGCCTGTCCGGAAACTGTAAAGTCATCTGAACCCGTTCAGTATGACAGGAACAGGGCAGACATATGCGCATCAGGTTTACAGTGAGAAAACCGCAACGCGAAGCACAGCCGCCCCGGGCACCCCGCCGGTGGTTGAAAACATGCACGGCAGGTCTCCTGGCTCATGGGTCATCGTGGCCAATCAGTCTTCCCGGAAACGAACTGTCTCCAGTGACATACGGGCGATTGGCAACTCACCACTTACAGTTGCGGGGGCAGCGTCGGTCTTGCACCGGACTTCCCTCTTAGCTTCATTCTGCCGAAACAGGATGAAGAACCATGCAGGGCACACCAGAACTGTAATGTCCCGGTTGTGTCAATCCTTCCGGTGACGTTCGGGTCTGGCGTTGATGAGCTTGATGCACGGAAATTTCGCCTGTCCGGCAGGGACCAGCCTTACAGGACGGATGCTTCTATCCTACCATCGTCCTACGGGGTGTTTCTTCACTCGCAGCACCACAAACGCCGTCCAGACAAGCTGCGGCAGAACGACAGCGGCAATGGTCAGCCAGACTGATTCGACAGGCGGCAGGGAAAGCAGCGCATACATCCCCGCGCCCCACAGCACAAAAGCCCAGTGCAGCAGGGTCACAACAGGCATAGGCACACCGGAACGAAAGGCTATCTGGTAAAGGTGCCCCCGATGCGCCTGTAACAGCTTTTCTCCAGCGAAAGCGCGGCGAACAAGGGTGAAGGCCACATCATAGAGCAATCCTGCAATCAGGCAGGGAACGAGCAGCGCCGTGTGAAGGTCAGGAATCGCTGGTGCGATGGCAGGTGTCGCCAGAACCAGCATCGCAGCGGCGATGAGCAGCCCGCATGCCTGACTGCCCACATCGCCGAGAAAGATGCGGGCATGAGGAAAGTTCAGCGGCAGGAACGCCAGCAGTCCGAAAGTCAGCAGGGCCGCGATAAGACGCAGTTCCGGCGTATCCGAAGGCCAGAAGGGCAGGGCAAGACAGAGGAACGCCAGACAGAGCGTTCCGGAAACCAGACCGTTGAGGCCGTCCATGAAGTTGACCGCATTCGTCACAAACACTGTCCACAGGATCGCGCACAGGGCGGCCATGAGAAACCATGCGGGACTTGCAAAGCCACCCATAGGCAGGATGGCGGCGGTGGCCATGATGGCGGACAGGATCTGGGCGGCAAGTTTGATCAGGGGCGACCACTGATACACGTCGTCGAGCCACGAAATGATGGCCAGAAAGGCGATCGCGCACCAGAACGTCACGCTGTCAGGCGTGAGAGCGGGCACGCCACAGAGATAACGCATCGGGAAAAACAGGAGCAGAAACGCTCCGATCACACCGACGCCTCCGCCTTTTGGCGTAGGAGCCGTGTGCGCGCTGCGATGTCCCGGCGTATCGAGCACGGCGACCGCGATCATCCGGCGGCAGAGAAGCGCCGAAATGACGTAAGCAAGAAGCAGAAGGCCAAGAGCCGGATACATGTGAAACATCGAAAGCCACGAACTGATATGAAAAACCTCGGCTTCGTTGCTTCTAGCCGACGCATAGCTGGGCTATACGGCGAGCGTGATGGTCCCGCAACGCCCGGATGTCGCGCCGCGAAATACCCGGCTGCGACCACTCAATCGGATTCTGGTCAACGTTCTGCTTGACGGCAGTGTGGCCGCTGTTGCCGCGCCGTTCGCCCGATGGCTGGCCGCGCCGCGCGACGGGCTGCTGCATCCGCTGTGGTTTCTGGCGGGCGGCGCGATCACGCTGGTGGTCAGCGGCCTGCCTTTCAGGATGCCGCAGCAATACTGGCGCTTTTCCGGCCTGTCCGATCTTCTCGGTATTGCGGGCGCGTCCATCGCCAGTTCGGCGCTGTTCACGCTGGGGCTCTATGCCACGGGCTTTCCACTGCCGAGCCCGACCTTTCCACTCATCTACGCGCTGACCCTGACAGCCATGCTGGGTGGCCTGCGCATGGCCTATCGCCTGTGCAACGGGATCACGCGACGTAGCATCGCGCAACGGCGGGTGGTGCTGATCGGTGCGGATCAGGTCGCTGACCTGTATCTCCGGGCGCTCGATCGTAATCCGGAGGCGGGTGTCCGTGTGACCGGTCTGATCGGGCAGGGGACACATCAGGCCGGTCGTCGTATCCATAATGTGCCCATCCTTGGCCATGTGACGGATGTAGCGATCCTGCTGAACGCGATGGACGCGCAGGGCACGCTGCCGGATACGCTGGTGGTGACCGATCCGAATTTTCGGGGCAGCGGTCTCGCGCGTGTTCTGGAAGCCGCCGAGACGCACGGAATCGCCGTCATGCGGGCTCCTGTTCTGACCGATCTGACGCCAGCGGACAGAATCGCACTGCGTCCTGTCGCCATCGAGGATCTTCTGAACCGGCCGCAGGTGCCGCTCGACAAGGCGGGTATGGAGCGCATGATCCACGGTGAAGTCGTGGTGGTCACGGGGGCAGGCGGCACCATTGGCTCAGAGCTTGCAAGGCAAATCGCAGGTTTTGTTCCGAAACATCTGGTGCTGCTGGATCACGGCGAGTTTGCCCTGTGGCAGATTGACGTGGAACTGGGGGAACTGGCTCCGCATGTTTCGCGCAGCGTGATTGTGGCCGATGTGCGCGACAGCGACCGCATTGACGAGGTGTTCGCGCAGTTCGGTCCGGCGCTGGTGTTTCACGCTGCCGCGCTCAAGCATGTGCCGATTGTCGAGGCGAATGCCTGCGAAGGCTTGCTGACCAACGTTGTTGGCACGCGGATCGTGGCGGATGCGGCCCGGCGTCACGGTGTGCGGGCGCTGGTGATGATCTCGACCGACAAGGCGGTGAATCCCTCCAGTCTGATGGGTGCGAGCAAGCGGGCGGCGGAGATGTACTGTCAGGCGCTCGACATCGCCGCGCGTCATGCCGGCGAGCCGTTGCGGTGCGTAACCGTCCGGTTCGGCAATGTCTTGGGCTCAACCGGTTCGGTCGTGCCGCTGTTCCGCAGGCAGCTTGAACGTGGCGGTCCTCTGACCGTCACGCATCCTGACATGCGGCGCTATTTCATGACCGTGCCGGAGGCGGTCGGTCTCGTCCTGCAGGCCAGCGTGCGGGGAACTGACGGTCTTCGCTTTGAGCAGGATATGGCCGAGAAGCCGTCGCAGACGGAGCGCGTGGCCGGAACTGACGCCCTGTTGCGGGAGGGCGGTATCTTCGTGCTCGACATGGGACAACCGGTAAGGATTGTCGATCTGGCGCGCCAGATGATCCGGCTTGCGGGTCTTCGTCCCGACGAGGACGTGAAGATCACCTTTACGGGCCTGCGTCCCGGTGAAAAACTGTTCGAGGAACTGTTTCACGGCCGTGAGGCCCCGGTTCCCACGGATGCGCCGGGTTTGCTGATGGCAGCCCCGCGTGTTGTGGACTATCAGGATGTGGCGCACGCGGTAGACCGGATTGCTGTTCTGGCGCATGCAGGAGACACGGAGGCGGCGATGGCCGTGTTGCGCTATCTTGTGCCGGAATTCGATCACAACGCGACCGGCGAGGCCAATGACGCCGCGCCGGACACCGATCAGGACAGGGAGAGCTTGACCTCATGACCACGCCGGACGGGCAGAAGCCGATTGCTTTCCTTGATCTTCCAGCCCAGCAGCGTCGCCTAGGCGCACCGCTGAAGCAGCGGATCGATGTGGTTCTGGAACATTGCCGCTTTGTGCTGGGACCAGAGGTGACGGAGCTGGAAGAGCGACTGGCCGCATGGTCGGGAGTCGGCCATTGCGTCGGTGTCTCGTCCGGCACGGATGCGCTCCAGATCGTCATGATGGCGGAGAATATCGGACCCGGCGACGCCGTGTTCCTGCCAGCCTTCACCTACACGGCGACGGCGGAAGTGCCTCTGGTTCTGGGGGCGACGCCGGTTTTCGTGGATGTCGATCCTGCCACCTTCCAGATCGACCCGGACAATCTGCGTGAGCGGATCGAAAAGGTCCGCAAGGACGGCAAGCTCAAGCCGCGTGCGATTGTCGGCGTAGACCTGTTCGGTCAGCCCGCGCCGTGGGAGGCTTTGCGCGAAATTGCTTCAGATTACGGTCTGTTCCTGATGGATGACTGCGCCCAGTCCTTTGGCGGCGCATATCATGGTCGTAATCTTGGTGCGGAAGCGGTTGCGACGACGCTGTCCTTTTTCCCATCCAAGCCGCTCGGCGGTTATGGCGATGGCGGCGCGATCCTGACGGATGACGCGGAGCGGGCCGAGCTTTATCGCTCGCTGCGCACGCATGGCGAAGGCAAGACCCGCTACGAAGTGCTGCGCACCGGCATGAACGGTCGTCTCGACACGTTGCAGGCGGCGGTTCTGCTGGCCAAGCTGGACGTGTTCAAGGAAGAACTGGCCCGGCGCGATGCGATTGCGAACGCCTATGACGCCGGACTGAAGGATGTGGTGACCGTTCCCGCCCGTGTGCCTGACAGCGCCAGTGCGTGGGCGATCTATTCCGTGCTGCTGACGGATTCCGCCGAGCGGAGTGCGACACAGGAGCGACTGAAAGCGGCAGGCGTGCCGTCGGCGATCTATTATCCGCTGCCGCTGCATCATCAGCCCGCCTACCGGGATCATCATGACGGCGTTGCGCTGCCGGTCTCCGAATCCCTTGCGCAGCGGATTCTGGCGCTGCCGATCCACCCCGAACTGACAGACGCGGAGGTCGCCCGCGTGATCGCCGCCGTGCGTGGCTAAAGGACTGACAGGACTATGAGGAAGGAAACCGCGTTCATCATCACCTTTCTGGTGTTTACGATCGGAACGGCGCTGGTGATCTGGATGGCGGCGCTGCCCAATTTCGTGGCCGTCAAATTTCCGGAAGTGACAGCTGGCAAGATCGTGGTGGGACCGATGCGGCAATCTCGCCCGCTCACGCAGGATGAGGTCGCCATGCTGAACGACTGGTTCAAGCATCATCCCGGCGGCTGGGGTCCGCTGAGCCAGACGCCGCCTTCCAGTGGCGATGCGCGCGTGGAGCTTGAGGGCACCACCGATGGCCATGCCGACCCGATCGTGCTGACGCTCTGGACGGGGATCAGTGCGGCGGACTGGAACAATACCGTCTTTCTGGAATCGCCGGACGGCTCGAAAGTGCGTACGGAAAGTTTCTCGGATACGGACTTCGCGCCGCTGCGTAAACTTGCCGACGGACAGGTCTTCCCCCGATCGGCTTTCCCTTGATGCAGATCGCCGCCGGAACGGAAGCGCTGATCTTTGATTGCGACGGCACGCTGGTCGACAGTCTGCCGCTCTATCTGGCGTCGTGGCTGGAGGCGCTGAAGAGTAAGGGGGGCCTCGACGTGTCGCCGGAGTGGTTCTTCAGTCGTCGGGGCTATTCAGAGGGGATGGTCCTGTCTGAACTGGAAAAGACGCACGGCATCACGCTCAACCGGGCGGCGATCATGGCTGCTACACGGGAGGGCGTACGCAACCGTCTGCCGGGCGTGAAGCAGAACGTGCCGGTCGTGGCACTGGTGCGGGAATGGGCAGGACGACTGCCGCGCGCCGTGGCGTCCAGCGGTTCGCGGGAAGTGGTGGAAGCCTCCCTTGCCGCAATAGGGTTGCTTGAAGTCTTTGACGCAATCGTAACGATTGAGGATGTGGAGCGCCCGAAACCCGCTCCCGATATCTATTTGCTGGCGGCGAAGCGGTTGGGTGTGAAGCCATCGGGCTGTCTGGTGTTTGAAGACAGCACCGAGGGACTGGAAGCGGCTCACGCAGCCGGGATGGCGGCTGAAGATGTGCGGCCCTGGTCGGACTTTCGTGGTGACGCCTGATGGAAACCCGCTGCGCCCGCTGTAACGCACCGCTGGAATGTCTGGCGTCTGCGGATTGCTGGTGCATGAAGCTGCCACCGGAGTTGCCGGTTCCTCCTGAAAACCTGAACAGCGGTTGCCTATGTCCTGCCTGTCTGGCGGCTGCTTTTGAGGTAAATAAAATACATAAATTACAACAAAAGCCCGAAACCTGATGGAAAACCCTTAATAAACCATTATTCTCGGCTTGATTGTCGCCGTCGAAGAGAAAAGGCGGGCGTGTGGTGGCTGACTACATGATCGCAAGCTGAGGAGTGGCCGAATGAAGGTTTTCGTGCATCTGGCCCGGGGCTTTGGCAATGAAACGTGGGGGAAGCTCTGGCGGTCGGGCAAGTTGCTCGGCCTCAATGAGGAGCATGCCTACGGGTATAACCATGCGGCGTCTCCTGACGTGCAGGTCGTTTATGCGTCTGATGGTCCTGAGACACGCCTTCAGAAACTGATTCGCTACGCCGGTCGCGCCATCCTTGGGTTCGATGTCGTCCATGCCTGGCGGAATCGGGAGAAAATGCTGGAAGCGGATGTCGTGTGGACCCACACGGAGTCCCAGACGCTGGGCGTGCTGCTGCTCTTCCGCCTGATGCGAGGACGTGTTCCCAAACTGCTCGGGCAGACTGTCTGGCTGGTGGATCGGTGGGCGAAACAGCCGTGGCCGCGTCGTCTGCTCTACCGTTTTCTGCTGCATCGGCTGGATGTGCTCACCACATTATCATCGCTGAACTGTCAGGACGCACGCGGCCTGTTCCCGTGGGTGCGCGTGGAGAGCGTTCTTTTCGGGATCAAGGCGGTGGGCATGCGTCCGGCCCGTGGTCCGCATGACAACGGCCCGATGAAAGTTCTTTCGCTGGGCAATGACGAACATCGCGACTGGCCGACGCTCTGCTCCGCCCTGTCCTCGTTACCGGATGCGACGCTGCGGATCGCCAGCAGCAGCAAGGCTGCGGCCCGGGCAGCGAAGGGGCATCGCAATATTGAGGTCATGAAGATCCGCGACAACGCGACGCTGTTCGCGGCCTATGAGCAGGCGGATGTCGTGGTGGTGCCGTTGAGCGAGAACCGCCACGCTTCGGGCATTACAGTGATTCTGGAAGCGATCTATTTCGGTGTGCCGCTTATCGCCACCGACTGCGGCGGTCTGACCGATTATCTCGATCACGATGCGGTGTTGTACGTGCCGCCGGGCGATCCTGCCGCCCTCGCTGCTGCAATTCGGGAAGTAAGAGCAAATCCGAAGGTGGCGAAACAGCGGGTTGAAAAGGCTCAGGAGCGCATGAAGACGGCGCTGAGTTCAGTCGCCTATGCGCAACGCTATGTTGAGCTGTCCCGGGATGTCTGCGGAAAGGTCTGACGCAATCAGGCCTCTTCCTTCTTGCGAATCGTCAGTATGTAGCGTCCGTTTCCTGTCTCTTCTTCGGTGGCGAGGACGGTGTGGCCGAGAGATTGAGTTGAGCGTGTAACGTTCTTCAGCGGTTCTTCGCCATAAAGCGTGACACGCAGAAGTCCACCAGCAGGCAGTCCATCCAGAGCAAGCCGGGTCCGCACGAATGTCATGGGACAGGTCTCGCTGGTGATATCCAGAAGAAGGGGAGGGGCGTCTGACTCGTTCATGATGTCCTATGTGGCCGTCGGAACGGGTGGCTTCAAGTTCCACGGAATTATGTGGTAAATACCAAACAAAGCGCGGGCCGTGAGTGGACAAACCGCGTGGAAATCAGCTAGGCGAAGCATATGGTTGCGCATACACAGGCAGCAGGACGTATGCCGTGAGTCCGGCTTCTACCCCATCTCCGTTCCGTCAGGGCTCCAAGGCCAAGGCAGAAGATCTGTCCGATTCCCGCATTGCGCGTCTGTGCGTGGAACGTGGCCTCAAGATGACCGGCCAGCGCCGTGTGATCGCCCGTGTCCTTTCGGATGCGGAAGATCATCCGGATGTGGAAGAGCTGTATCGTCGGGCGTCCGAACTGGATCCCAAGATTTCGGTCGCCACGGTCTATCGGACCGTGCGCCTGCTTGAGGAAAAAGGCATCCTCGAACGTCGTGATTTCGGTGGTGGACGTGCCCGCTACGAGGCGACCGAGCATGGTCGTCACTATCATCTTATCGACGTGGAAACCGGCAAGGTTCTGGAGTTCGAGGACGAAGAGCATGAAGCGCTTATGCGTCAGATTGCCAATCGTCTTGGATTCGAACTGATTTCCATGCGCCTCGAACTGTTCGGGCGGCGTCTGCCCACTCCGGACACCGCGAAGACCGAGCGTCCGAAAGCCACGAAAAAAACGCGGGGGACCGGCAAATGAGTGCTGAAACTCCGCAAGGCGGTGGTCTTTCCGCTCTCGATCTCGAGCGCGACGGTTTTCACGAACTGCGCGGCGGCAACCTTGGTGTGCGGATCGCCTCCACGCCGGAAGAGATCGAGGCCGCACAGGAACTTCGCTATCGCGTGTTTTTCGAGGAAATGGGAGCGCAGCCCGATGAGCGCACCTTCCGCCTCAAGCGCGACATGGATGAATTCGATGAGTATGCCGATCATCTTCTGGTGATCGATCACGCCGTCTCTTCCGGAGCGGCGGGCGTGGTTGGAACCTATCGTCTCATGCAGGGCGATCGGGCGGCAAAGCTTGGACGCTTCTACAGCGAGAGCGAATTCGATATCGGGCCACTGAAGAAGTTTCCCGGCCGTCTGCTGGAAGTCGGTCGCTCCTGCATTGATGTCCGCTATCGCGGACGTGCCGCGATGCAGCTTCTCTGGCGCGGTATTGCGTCCTACATCTTCCTGCACAAGATCGACGTTCTGTTCGGTTGCGCCAGTCTGCCGGGGACAAACCCCGAAGAACTGAGCGAGGAACTGACCTACCTTTACCACAATCACCTCGCGCCTCCGGCGCTACGGGTGAAGGCCCTGCCCGACCGTCGCGTGGAAATGTTGCGGCAGGACCCGCTTACCCTTGATCGTCGCCGAGCGCTTACCCGTCTGCCGCCGCTGATCAAGGGCTACCTGCGGCTTGGCGGGTATGTTGGTGACGGTGCGGTGGTGGACCCACAGTTCAAGACCACCGATGTCGCCGTTCTCGTGAAAAGCGAGCTGATGACCGACAAATACTATCGTCACTATGAGCGCAGGCTGCGTGACGCTCTCGATTGAGGGTTATCCGGTCCGGTCTCTGATCCGATGAGTTCACCTGAGCCGCAGAAAGTCGGACTGCTCAGACGGACCGGTGTTGCCCTGCGCGGGATGGGGATGCCGCTTCTCGCAGGCGGTGTCGCTGCTTTCACCTTCCCTCCGCTGCATCTTCTTCCCCTTCTGCCGTTCGCGTTTCTGGTGCTCATGCGGGCGATTGATCGCGCCCCGACCACAAGGCAGGCGGCGCTGGCCGGTTTTGCCTTTGGTTTCGGTCTGCATGCGGTCGGTCTTTACTGGCTCATCAACGCCATTCTGATCCGCGCCAGCGAATTCTGGTGGTTTGTCCCGTTCCCGTCTCTCGGCTGCGCGCTCATTCTCGCGCCTTTCGCAGCGGTTCCGGCGGCGGTTTGTCGCTGCGTTCCGGTAGGATGGCGGCGATGCATGCTCTTCGCGGCGATCTGGACGCTCTGCGACATGGGACGCCAATTCCTGTTCAGCGGCTTCACATGGAATCCGCTCGGCAGTGATTGGGCCATTCATGGGCTTGCAGGCGACATCCTGATCCAGCCCGCCGCATGGATCGGTGTGGATGGAATGACGCTTCTGACCGTGATTCTCGCGCTGACTATGCCGTTGGGACGCCGGTGGGCTGCGGTTGGTGTTCTCACCATCATGCTGTGGGCGGGAAGTGGCGCGCTGCGTTTCTATGGTCTGGCGCATCAGGCGGATGTTGCTGCCGCTGGCCCGACCGCTCCCGTCGTGGCGCTGGTGCAGGGTAATGTGCCGGAACAGGAAAAGATCAGCCGCTCCGACATGCAGCGAGTCTTTGAGCGGTATCTGACACTCACTCAGCGAGGTGTCGCTCAGGCTCTGGAAGAAAGTGGCCGGACACAGGGGGCTGCTCATCCGGTTGTTTATGTCTGGCCGGAAACGGCCTTCCCCGGCGTGCTGGAGGAAGATCCGGAAGCCCGATCGATGATCGTTCGGGCAGCGGAAGGGGCCAACGCGGGAATCGTTGGCACATTGCGGATGGGGCCGGATCAGCACTGGCGCAATTCCGTTGTGGCGCTTGATGAAACGGGAGGAGTCGCGGCGGTCTATGACAAGGCGACCCTTGTGCCGTTCGGCGAATATCAGCCCCGTTTTCTGCCGTTACAGGTAGTCCCCGGCGGCGGCATGACCCCGGGTCCCGGTCCACGAAGCTGGCATCTGCCCGGTTTTGAGGCCGCAGGCCCACTGGTCTGTTACGAGGTGATTTTCTCCGGCCATGTAGCGGATCATCATGACCGTCCGGGCTGGCTGGTAAATGTCACCAACGACGCCTGGTACGGCAACAGCGCCGGTCCCCGGCAGCATCTGGCGGCTGTCAGACTGCGGGCCGTCGAGGAAGGGCTACCCGTGGCTCGTGCCGCCAATACCGGCGTGTCAATCGTCTATGACGCACGAGGGCATGATCTTGGCAGGCTCGAGTGGGGAATCGAAGGCGTGCTGGTTCGCGCCATGCCGCCTGCCTTGTCTCCCACCCTGTTTGCGCAGTTCGGGCAGAAAATTCCCGTCACCCTGTGTCTGCTGGCTGCTCTTGTTGCGCTGTTTCCGTCACGTTCGCGGGTGCGGTGGCGGTCTGACAGTTAATCTAGGTTAACAAATTCATCCTCTGGTTGTATGTTTACCTTCTTCTAACCCTCAGGTGGGGGTGTTCCGGGGGACGAAGTTATGGCGGCAGCAGAAGATGGCGGGACACGGGCCAGTGACCTTGATGCCCACGTGGGAGCCCGCATCCGTCTGCGTCGCACCATGCTGGGGATGTCTCAGGAAAAGCTGGGTGAGGCAATCAGCCTGACGTTCCAGCAGATTCAGAAATATGAACGTGGCACCAATCGGGTCAGCGCCTCGCGTCTGTTCGAGATCGCCAAGGTGCTCGATGTGCCTATCGGATTTTTCTACGACGACATGCCTCTGGCGCCGACGGCGCCTCCGCCGGAGGCTACACAGGCCGCACCCGTGATGGGTTTTGCGGAGGCGCAGCAGGGGTTCGGCGGTCCGCCCATGCCGGGAGCGTCTTCACCGGCTACCGTCGATGCAGCTGTGCTCTCGCGGCGGGAAACGCTTGAACTTGTTCGCGCCTACTATCGTATTCCCGATGCGGGCGTGAGAAAGCGTGTGCTGGACCTGATCCGCTCAATGGCTCCCGCTGACTGAACAGCGCATTAAGCGCATCAGTCCACAGAGATCCTTTCGGTTTTCCCGCTTATGGATGCGGAGGCGGCGGGGGCAGGGGAGCCCAGTGCGTCGGACGGGCGTGGGGAGCCAGACGCCAGCGCCGGTCCTGCACATCCCAGCGGTCCAGCCAGACATAATCACCCCGTCCTTCCATATACAGAAACAGCAGAACGGCGCTTCCATCGCGCGGTACCGAACTGATGGGACGCCAGATGTTGGCGACGAACGCTTCGAGCCCCAGTTGCATTCGTGTGCGGTAATGTGTCTGGGCCTTGGGATCGAGATCGTTCCAGGCCGCTCCGCAATAGGCGTAATAGGCATCCGATGCAGCTTCGAGCTGCTCCCGATCAATCATGCGGGCTGCCCTGGGGCGGGGTGCGGATGTTCCGGAAGGTGCGGGCCTTTTTGCCGGAACATTTGGCGGGGGTGAACGGTTCAAGTGCTGACCATGTCTGAGAATGATGGAACAATAAGGGCGGAGATGGCATGTTAGTTCAAGAGCCGATGTGTCCGATCGCAGATTAATCGCGTTGCAGGAAGACCGGCTGGGGTTTACCAGACATCCATAGCGAAGTTTCCTGTCCCTACCCGGCGGCGCACAGGGACTCTGCACTATAGAATAAATGAGGAGCCACAATGGCAGGCAGCGTGAACAAGGTCATTCTGGTTGGAAATCTCGGGCGTGACCCCGAAATCCGTACCAGCCAGAGCGGGCAGAAGATCGCGTCGCTTTCGGTGGCCACGAGCGACACATGGAACGATCGTGCCTCCGGCGAGCGTCGTGAGCGTACGGAATGGCATCGTGTGGTCGTGTTCAATGACCGGCTGGCGGACGTCGCGGAGCGGTTTCTGAGAAAGGGACGGAAGGTCTATCTCGAAGGCGTTCTGCAGACCCGTAAATGGACCGACCAGTCCGGACAGGAAAAATATACGACCGAAGTCGTGCTGGACCGGTTTCGTGGTGAACTGGTGCTTCTGGATGGTCGCGGCTCCGGCGAGGGCGAAGAGGGCGGTGGCTACGGCGGCGGCTCCGAGGCAGGCGGCTTCGGTGGTGGCGGTTATGGCGGCGGCTCAGGCGGTGGTTCCCGCCGGATTGCAGGCGGTGGCGGTGCGGCTCCGCGTGGCAGTGCTCCGGCTTCCCCCGGCGGCTGGGATGCTCCGGGCGGCAGCGATCTGGACGACGAAATTCCGTTCTGAGTTTCGGGCGATTTTACTGGGGAGAAGCTGATGCTTCCCCCTTTTGAAGAACGGTTCTGGCGCGTTCCGTTATATTGATTGTGTCGCCTGTGATCAGCGGCACAGGTTTTTCTCACTTCATATGACTCATGATGGGTAATGCTACCTGCTTTCAGGCTGGAGCAGTTGACCATCTGACCGGTGTCCGATCAGTCCGTGTCATTCGCGGAGGGTGAGGATTGCTTCCTGTTCCGCACGGCTGGGGAAGAACGCAGTCCCCCCTTTTTTAACATCCACCATCGCAGGATGTTTTGTGTTTGCTCCGGGATGCCCCCGCCGTGCTGCGGCCTTTGCGAGCGTGGCCACAGTTTCTGAGCATCCCCAAGAACCTGATCGCAATATTCATTGTGAAAACATGCAGAAATAAAGTGTCTATATTCCTTTGAATATAGACACTTTATTCACTATCCTGCGGTTTTATGTGGTCATTGTGCCATAGTGATAGTAAAAATTACGCCATGACATAGATCATATTCCTCTTTTGAGGTTCCACGTTCCGATTTATGTATCTATTGAAAAGTGGCGCAGAGTGACACAAATGTCCTGACAGAGCCTCGGGACGGGCGCGTGTCGCTTTCCATGTTGTGAAGGACCGTCGGTTTCCCGGCAGTGAGGGTTGAGAGTGATCAAACGCATACTTACAGGCGTTGCGGGCGTCGGCATTGTCGCCGGAATGGGATTTCTTTGGTACGCTTGGTGGCCAGCCATTCCCAAGATCGCCCCTGTGCAGCCGGGACAGTTTTCAGCGGAAAAGATTGAGCGCGGCCGTATCGTTGCGGCTGAAAGCTACTGCGTTGAATGCCATACCCGTCAGGATAACGGCGGTGGGCCGACGCTTGCCGGTGATTACAAGATGGAGACGCCGTTCGGCGACATCTTCTCTTCCAACATCACGCCGGACCCGGAGACGGGCATCGGCAACTGGTCGGAACCAGCCTTCCGTCGGGCACTTCAGTATGGTGTGTCCCGTGACGGCTCACATCTGCTGCCTGCGTTCGTCTATGACCATTTCACCAAGATGAGCGACGAGGATATCTCGGATCTTTATGCGTGGATCATGACCCGCCCGGCGGTTCACATGACGCGTCGTCCGAATGGTTTCCCGCTTAGCATCTCTCCGCGCATCACGCTCGCCAGCTGGAAGCTGATGTTTTTCACGCCGGGTCGCTACAAGCCTGATCCGAACCATAATGCGGAATGGAATCGCGGCGCGTATCTCGCTGAAGGCGCAGCCCACTGTGGCGCGTGTCATACGCCCCGTAACCTTGCTGGTGCCGAAAAACTGCCCGGTCAGGAATATGACGGTGGCGTGGTTGACGGCTGGATCGCTCCGCCTCTGAACCAGAACAATCCGACGCCTGTCGTCTGGACTGAGGACGAGCTGTATCAGTATCTGCGCAACGGCGTCGCTCCGCTGCATGGACCGGCTGGTGGCCCGATGTCGCCTGTCGCGCATGACTTCCTTGCGACCGTGCCGGAATCGGACGTTCACGCAATCGCCTATTACTTTGCTGACAAGGCCCATGCAGCCGAGCGTGTGTCCGGTGACAAGGCCGCTCTTGAGCACGCCATGGCGGACTCCAAGAAAGACCTCGTCGGGTTCAGCACGGACCCGGATGCGCGTCTGTATCAGGGCGCTTGCGGTGCCTGCCATTACAACGCGGCACCCGCACCGGTTCTTGGACGCCCTGAACTCGCGCTCAACAATGCGCTGTGGCTGAAAGAGCCGACCAACCTTTACCTCGTCATGCTGCGTGGCCTGACGGCGAAGGAAGGTCAGAGCGGCGTCGCAATGCCGAGTTTCTATAATGCGCTCAGCGACAAGGATATGGCGCGTATCGCCGCCTATCTGCGCCGCACACGCACAACCCTGCCACCATGGACGGATCTGGAGAAGAAAGCTGCTGACGCCCGCAAGCTGGTGGAACCACCAGTCAATTCCTCGCACTGAGCCTCGGATGAGCTGGGATCACGGAGCCGTATCATGATCAAATTCAAACTCAATGGCCGTGACGTCTCGCTTGACGTGCCGGAAGACACCCCTCTGCTGTGGGCTCTGCGGGACGATCTCGGGCTGACGGGCACGAAATTCGGCTGTGGCGTCGGCCAGTGCGGTGCCTGCACCGTGCATGTCGGTGGACGCGCGACCCGTTCCTGCGTGACGCCAATTTCCGCCATCGAAGGCGCTGACGTCACCACGATCGAAGGGCTGGACCCGGAAGGTCGCCATCCGCTTCAGGAGGCGTGGCAGGAAATTCAGGTGCCGCAGTGCGGTTACTGCCAGTCGGGACAGATCATGCAGGCGGCCAGTCTGCTGCGCGATTACCCCGATCCGACCGACGAGGATATCGACGGCGTCATGGGCGGCAGTCTCTGCCGCTGCATGACCTATATCCGCATCCGCAAGGCCATCAAGGAAGCTGCTGCCGCCATGAAGTCGGCCAAGACGGAGGGAGATCACTCCAATGGGTAAGCTCGAACGCATTGCCGCCCAGCAGGACCGGGCCGCAGGGCGCGGCCTGTCCCGGCGTGGCTTCCTCTCGGCTGCCGTCGGCAGTTCATTCCTGTTCGGTTTCGCCCGTGAGTCGAAGGCCGCGCAGACCTATCCGCTTGGCGCGCCTCTGCCGCCGCCGGAATTCGAGCCCAATATCTGGTGCTCGATTGCGCCGGACGGTACGATCAACGTCAACATCATCCGCGCGGAGATGGGCCAGCATATCGGCACGGCTCTCGCCCGGATCATCGCTGACGAAATGGAAGCCGACTGGGACAAGGTGAAGATCACCTATGTGGACACGGACCCGAAATGGGGCCTGATGGTCACGGGTGGTTCATGGTCCGTCTGGATGACATGGGATGTGTTCCGTCAGGCCGGTGCGGCCGCCCGGACCATTCTGGTCGAGGAAGGCGCGAAACTGCTGGGGATTCCGGCCTCTTCCTGCCATGCCCGCAATGGTCGTGTGATCGGTGGGTCCTATTCCATCAGCTTCGGTGACATCGTCGCCAAGGCGAAGCCGACACGCAGCTTTACGCCGGACCAGATGAAGGCTCTGCCGCTCAAGCCGGCTTCGGAGCGTCGTCTGATCGGCAAGCCGGTGAAGTCTTTGGATATTCCGTCCAAGACCAACGGCACGGCGATCTACGGCATCGACGCGAAAATCGACGGTATGGTCTATGGCCGTCCGAAGATGCCGCCGACACGCTATGGCTCCAAGGTCGTTTCTGTCGATGACAGCGAAGCAAAGAAGGTTCCAGGTTATATCCGTTACATCACGCTGGAAGATCCCAGTGATACGGTGCCGGGCTGGGTTGTCGTGCTGGCGAAAAGCTATCCGGCCGCCATCCGTGCGACAGATCTGCTGAAAGTCGAGTGGACGCCGGGCAAGACCGCCAATGTCACGGAAAAGCAGATTCAGGATCGCGGACGTGAACTGATTGCGAAGTCCGATGTCGGCACCATGATCTTCAACGACAAGGGCGTCGATGAAGCGTTCAAGGGCGCGAAGCGCGTGCTGGAGCAGGAATATACCTGTGCTTCGGTGATGCACTATCAGCTTGAGCCGATGAACGCGATCGCCCAGCTGAAGGACGGCACATGGGAAGTTCACTGCGGTAACCAGTGGCAGACCCTGTTCCTGCCGGTCATCGCCAAGGCGCTTGGCGTGCCGGAATCCAAGGTGAAGATGGTCAGCTACCTGCTCGGAGGCGGTTTCGGTCGTCGTCTGAACGGTGACTATGCGGTTCCGGCGGCGCTGGCTTCCAAGGCTATCGGCGGCAAGCCGGTCAAGCTGATCCTGACCCGTTCCGATGATATGCAGTTCGACTCCATCCGCTCGCCGTCCGTGCAGAAAGTGCGTGTGGCGCTGGACGAGAAGAACACCATCGTCGGTTTCGAGCATCACGCCACGGCTGGCTGGCCGACGGAAGTGATGGCCGGTCCGTTCATGGAAAAGGGTGTGGACGGCAAGCCGTACGACCAGTTCGCCATTGCGGGTGCGGATAGCTGGTACGATTTCGGCACAATGCGCGTCCGAGCGATCAGTAACGATCTTGCCAAGGAAACCTTCCGTCCAGGCTGGCTGCGTTCGGTGAGTGCGGGCTGGACTCCGTGGGCGCAGGAATGCTTCATCGACGAAGTGGCTCATGCTCTGGGCAAGGATCCGGTCGCCTTCCGTCTGGAACTGCTGAACGGTAATGGTCCGGAAGGACGCAACAAGGGTCAGGCTCCGGATTCCAATGGTGGCGCACTGCGTCAGGCAGCTGTTGTGAAACGGCTGGCCGAGAAGGCTGGCTGGGGCAAGCCGCTCCCGAAAGACACGGCCCTTGGCATGGCGACGACCTTCGGTCAGGAACGCGGCATGCCGACCTGGACCGCCGGTGCGGTGCAGGTGCATGTGGATCGGACAACCGGTGTCGTCACCTGTCAGAAGATCTGGCTGGTGCTGGACGCCGGAACCATCGTCGATCCGGATGGCGCGCTGGCGCAGACGGAAGGCGGGGCGCTCTGGGGTCTCAGTATGGCTCTGTGTGAAGGCAGCGAGATCGTTGACGGCGTCTGCCGTGACCGTAATCTCGACACCTACACGCCGCTGCGTATGCCGGACGTGCCGGAGATGGACATCGAGTTTGTCGAAAGCACGGAAAAGCCGATGGGTCTCGGCGAGCCGGGCGTGACCACCATTGGCGCGGCCATCGGCAACGCCATCTTCAACGCGGTAGGCATCCGCCTGCGTCACATGCCGGTTCGTCCGGAAGACGTTCTGGCGGCGCTGAAGGAAAAAGGCGCGGCCTGATCGCGCTATGAAGGGGAGTGGGGCTTGTTTCTGCTCCCCTTTTTTAATTAAAAGTTTTTGGTGAAGCTTTTTTCAAAAAGCTTCAAACGAGGTCACCTTTTTGAAAAAAGCGGCACCCAAAAACTTCCTTATGTTTACTCAAATTTGAAGAACAGTTTTTCAGGATAGCCCAATCGGGTAGCTGGTTTCTTGTCGGTCTGTACCCGCTTGAAAAACGGCTGTGACCACCACACATTACGGAAGGTTACAGTCGCTCGACGACTGCATTTGAATGAACTGAAAACAGAAGGATATTTATTATATGACCGAACAGGAGACCACGAACCCGTCTTCCTCGGCTGAAAAGCATGAATTCAGCGCTGAAGTCGGGCGTCTTCTCGACCTTGTCGTTCACTCCCTTTATTCCGAACGTGAGATTTTTCTTCGCGAACTGGTGGCCAATGCCGCCGACGCGACCGACCGTCGCCGTTTCGAGGCGCTGACGGACGGTGCCCGCGCGCTCCCAGAAGATGCCAAGATCCGCATTAATCCAGACAAGGACGCCCGCCTGCTGACCATCACCGACGATGGCACCGGCATGACCAAGGAAGAACTGGTCAACAATCTCGGCACCATTGCCCGTTCCGGCACCCGCGCCTTTGGCAAGGAGCTTGAGAGCGCAAAGCCTGAGGACAAGCCGAACCTGATTGGTCAGTTTGGTGTTGGTTTCTATGCCGCTTTCATGGTGGCGGATCGCGTGGAAGTTGTCTCCCGTCGCGCCGGATCAGATGAGGCGTGGAAATGGACCTCGGACGGGAAGGGATCTTACGAGCTTGCCCCTGCGACCCGCGATAAGCCGGGCACGGATATCACGCTGCACATTAAGGAAGATGCTGACGAATTCCTTGATTCGTGGCGTTTGCAGGAAATCATCCGCAAGTGGGCCGACCATATTGCGTGGCCTGTGACCATCGTGAAGGACGGCGAGGAAAGCCCCGCCAACGAAGGCACGGCTCTGTGGCGCAAGCCAAAGAGCGAAGTGACGGAAGAACAGTATAACGAGTTCTACCGTCACGTTTCCCATAACTTCGATACACCGTGGGACACGCTGCACTGGCGCGCGGAAGGCACGATCGAATTCAGCGCGCTGCTGTTCATTCCTGGTTCACGTCCGTTCGAGTTTGGCGATCCAGCTCGCGAGAGCAAGATTCGCCTGCATGTGAAGCGGATGTTCATCACGGACGACGCTGCCCTGGTTCCGGCATGGATGCGCTTCGTCGTCGGCGTGGTGGACACGGAAGACCTGCCGCTGAACGTGTCGCGTGAGATGTTGCAGGCGACGCCGGTTCTGGCCCGTATCCGCAAGGCCGTGACGGGTCGTGTGCTGAACGAGATCAAGAAGCGCTCTTCGGACAATGCCGAGTTCCTGAAATTCTGGGAAAACTTCGGCTCGATCGTGAAGGAAGGCATCTGGGAAGATGCCGAGCACCGCACGGAGCTGGCTGGTCTGGCGCGTTTCCGTTCCAGCGCTGTGAAAGCGGAAGAGGACAAGCCGGAGTCCGGTTGGACGACGCTGGCCGATTATATCAGCCGCATGAAGCCTGAGCAGGACGCGATCTATTACCTGACAGGCGATAATGAGGATGCAGTCGCCAACTCGCCGCAGCTTGAGGGTTTCCGGGCGCGTGGTCTGGAAGTGCTACTGCTGTCCGAGCCGGTCGATTCCTTCTGGCCGGATCGTCTGACCAGTTTCGAAGGCAAGACGCTGAAGAGCGTCACGCAGGGCGCGGCCGATCTGGAGAAGTTCGTTGTCGAAGGCGAAGCCGCAACGGGCGAAGCCGCTGACATGGACATTCTGCTTCCGGCGCTGAAAGAGGCGCTGGGCGCTGAAGTATCCGATGTGCGCGGAACGGATCGTCTGGTCTCCAGCGCCGTCGTGCTGGCGGCGTCCGAGAATGGTCCGGACCTTCAGTTGCAGAAGCTGATGCGTCGTAGCGGTCAGAAGCTGCCGGAGTCGGCTCCGGTTCTGGAGCTGAATCCGCGCAACCCGCTGGTGCTCGAACTGGCGCGCAAGGCGGCTGAGAAAAGCCCGGCTCTGGGTGATCTGGCCCGCGTGCTTCTGGATGTCGCCCGTATTCAGGACGGCGAGAATCCAAAAGATCCGACCGCTTTCGCACAGCGTCTGACCGGTCTGCTGACCGTCGCAGCGAAGGGCGAATAAAGCGACGCCCTTTATTGGGCTATGAAATGGCGGATGGGATCATGTTCCATCCGCCTTTTTTGTTGGGGATCTGTCTCGTCATCCTAAATTAAGCCTGATTGCCGATTGTGTAATGTCTGCACACGTTCCGCCAGAAACGTGTGGGAATGTGGAGCGTTCTGTCTGGCGATACCATCAGTGAGGAACCTGGGCTTGAGTGGTGACGGAACAGACCGGCTGACCGCAGCTTCCGAAAGGGACTTTGTTTCTGCGCTGACGCAGGCGGAGGATGATCTGGATAAAGGTGATATTGGAGCGGTCATTGCTGACTGCGCGCGCGCGTTCGATAAGTGGCCGGATATTCGTTTTCTGCGTCAGACCCTGCTGAAAGCGTGTGAGACGGCCAACGCGCAGGAACGGAAAGCGATCTGCGATCTGCTTCTGCGGACGGAAATGCGTGATGCGGCACAGGATGCGGACATTGCGGCTGCCCTGTTTAATGAAGGCCGATTTGAAGAAGCGCTTCCTCTGCTCCGCGATGTGGTGCATGGCCTGAAGGGCGAGCGTTTTTCTGCCTGGAACTACATCCGCAGTCTCGAAGCGACAGGTCGGTATGACGAGCTGATCGACAGCGCAGATTTTCTGGATGAGCTGGCGGCAGCTCAGGGTGGGCGTATCTCGCTTTACAGCCAGTTAGCCAATGCCCGGCTGGCAAAAACCTTTCAGCGTAAAATTCTTTTGCAGGATCTGGAGAACGCCGGGAAGTCAGAGCTCTGGCTGTCGCCTGATCGGGTCGGGATAATGATTCGGGAAGCCGTGCAGGTCGGTGAGCCGTTCTCACTGGTCAGCATGGGATATGACGAAGCGAAAATCGTCTGTGCGACCAGCCTTCACGCTTCACTCTTGTTGCGTCCGGTTGAAATGACCGAGATGGCGGAAGCGGTGTGGCAGAGAGTGTCCGATACGGCTTTTTCCGATTGCGCACCCAGCACGCAGGCAAGACTGGGCCGGGGATACCGGCAGGGGGCACGAGAGGCTGTGATTCTGTGTCTGCCGTCGTCCGACATCCTGCAGAACGACAGAGAGCATTTTGGTTTCTTTGCTGAGCAGGACCGGGAAGTCCGTGTCGGTCGTTACAAGCCCTGCGCTGGACTCGATGTAATGCCTGCTCTCGCTGCTGCTGATCCGGGCCTGTGTTCCTTGCTGGGTGATCTGCCATTCGCAGGAATCGTTACCACGCATGAGGGACTTGCTTCGCGGATCGCGGAAACATGCCGTCTGGGGACGGCGAATGAGGTGTTCCTGCAGCGGAATGGTCTGGATGAGATGTTGACCCAGATTGATGAAGTCTGGGTGCCATATCCGGGAGCAGTCTTTTTGGTCGCGGCTGGAGCGCTTGGCCCTTATGCCTGCGGCCAGATTGTCGCCAAAGGTGGAATCGCCCTGGATGTCGAGTCCTGCGTGGGGACATGGGCCGCCTGACCGCGTCACAGTCAGGCGGAGCAGTTCGGTTTTTTGCTGCTGTCAGTCGCTCTGCAAAGCTTCGCGTCTTGTTTCCAGTTCCAGCCACAGCTCTTCCGCTGTCGTCAGGTCCCGTTCAGCGGAATCCAGCGCCTCGCTCTGTCGGGCAAAACCTTTAGGGTCTTTGCTGTAAAGATCAGGATCTTCCAGAGCCGTCCGAAGCTTGACGATCTTGGCCTCGATTTCAGCAATTCGTCCCGGCAGTTTGTCCAGTGCAAGCTGATCCTTGTAGGTCAGTTTACGACTGCCGGATTTGGTCGTACTGGCAGCGGGGGCTGGGGATGAAACAGCCGGTTCCGGCGATCCCGCTGCTGCTTCACGCTGGTCCAGCGCCAGGCCGTGGCGCTGCGCCAGCATGTCGCTGTAGCCACCCGCATATTCAGTCCAGTCGCCATCACCGGTCGCAGCAAGAGTCGATGTCGCCACGCGATCAAGAAAATCACGGTCATGGCTGACGAGAAGAACGGTGCCGTCGTAGGACGCCAGCATTTCCTGCAAAAGATCGAGCGTTTCCAGATCGAGATCGTTGGTGGGCTCATCGAGCACGAGCAGATTTGAGGGGCGTGCCAGCGCACAGGCCAGCATCAACCGACCACGCTCTCCGCCGGAAAGCTGCCCGACAGGGGTGCGGGCCTGTTCGGGGCGAAACAGGAAGTCCTTCATATAGCCGATGACGTGGCGCTTTTCGTCACCGACCTGCACCATCTCTCCGCCACCCCCAGTCAGTGTGTCGGCCAGCGTCTGCTGTGGGTTCAGTGCCTTGCGTTGCTGGTCGAGCGTGACCATTGCGACGGAGGGACCAAGCGTCACAGTGCCGCTGTCGGGCTGATCAACCCCGGTTAGCAGACGCAACAGGGTTGTCTTGCCCGCTCCGTTGGCACCGACAACGCCCATCCGGTCACCGCGCAGCAGGCGCAGGTCGAGATTACGCACGATAGGGCGATCGCCCCAGCTTTTGCAGGCCTGCTCTGCGACTGTGACAAGTTTTCCGGAGTTCGAGGCGGTCTGCGCGGTAAGGTTCACCGTGCCCTGTGGACGGACGGCGTCCTTTCGGGCGGTGCGCAGGGCGGCAAGTTCCGCCACACGCCGCACATTGCGCTTGCGACGGGCGGTGACGCCGTAACGCATCCAATCTTCTTCGCGCGCAATCTGACGGTCCAGCTTGTGGGCGTCCCGTTCTTCCTGCTCCAGAACCTCTTCCCGCCATGTTTCGAATCGTTCGAATCCCTGATCGAGACGACGGGTTGTGCCGCGATCGAGCCAGACCACACTGCGAGACAGGGTTTCCAGCAGGCGTCTGTCATGGCTGATGATAACCATGGCGGTGCGGAGGGAGAGCAGTTCCTTTTCCAGCCATTCGATGGTTGGCATGTCGAGATGGTTGGTCGGCTCGTCGAGCAGAAGCACGTCCGGTTCGGCGGCCAGCACGCGAGCAAGCGCGCAGCGTCGGGCCTCTCCGCCGGACAATGTCGCGGGATTATCGGTCGGACTCATGCCGAGCGCATCCAGCATGACACTGGCCCGCCACTCCTGTGACGGATCAGTCAGTCCACCGATGACGTAATCGAGTGCTGTTTCATAGCCGGAGAGATCAGGTTCCTGCGGCAGATAGCGCAGGGTGCATCCGGGCTGGAGGAACCGTGTTCCGGAATCGGGGAGGATTTCGCCTGCCGCAATGCGGAGAAGGGTGGATTTGCCGCAGCCGTTACGACCGACAAGACAGACCCGCTCGCCGGGAGAAACAGAGAATCCTACGCCATCGAGAAGCGGTTTCCCGCCAAGCGTCAGAGTGATGTCCTGCAGGAGAAGAAGGGGAGGAGGTGCCATGAGCGGAAAGTGCGGGGAACTGCCCCGTCATGCAAGATGCTTGAAGAGGCAGTTTCTCCGAAATGGGCGTTAATTGCGGTTCAGGGAAGCGGTACGCCGCCCGTAATGGCCTGATAGGTGGCAATGGCCAGTGTCAGTGGTTCGAATGGTTTTGTAATGACAAAAGCAGGCTCGACCGTGTTTCCGGTCAGCAGGCATTCCGGATAGGCGGTCACGAAGATGACGGGCACCGTCATGCTCTTCATGATTTCAGCCACGGCTTTCATACCGTTGCCGCCCTCACCAAGATTGATGTCAGCCAGAATCAGGCCGGGTTTGGTTTTCTTGGCCAAGGCGATGGCGTCGTTCTGGGTGTGAGCTATGCCTGCGACGGTATGACCACAATGGATGATCAGATCCTCGATACCCATGGCGATGATGGGCTCATCTTCAATGATGAGAATCGATGTCTGGGAGACGGAACGGATCGTCTGATGCGCCTCGGCGATTTCTTTTGCCGCCGTGCTTTCATCAATTGCGAGGATATGAGCCGCCTGGGAGGAGGACAGGCCCTCCAGAGCGGTCAGAAGAAGAAGAAGCCGTTGCGGAAACGACAGCGCATGAGGCCGCTTGTCTTCTTCCTCAAGAACGGCGGCCTTGCGGGAGATCGCCCGATAAAGTTCGAGACGTGCCGAAAGCTTTCCAGGCGCCTGGTTTACCAGGTCGCGCAGGCTTTCCGCGACGAGCAGATCACCGCGGGACTGACTTCCTGTAAGCGCGCGCGCATAACGGCGTGCATACGGAAGCGCGCGGATCAGTTCGCTTCGTTGCGAATCGGGCATCGTGAACATTCCTTCGCGTGAACCGAAGTGACAGGCGGGGTTAGGTTGGCATGGCAAACCACGATCAGAAAAGAGCCTCTGTGACAGATAAGGGGGGGCAACCTGCATTTAGACGTGGGGTTGTCGCTCTTTTGCCAGAATTGCGTGCGTTTGCCCGCTTTCTGACCAAAGACCGCACACGTGCTGATGATCTGGTGCAGGAAGCCGTTGTCCGCGCATTTGCATCGCGTGACCAGTTCTCGGCCGAAACAAATCTGAAAGCGTGGTCGTTCACCATCCTGCGGAATCTTTTCTATGAGCAGGCGCGTCGTTGCAAGCGCGAGCAGGAAATTCTCAGCGAATATAAAGAGCAGCCTCTTCCTTCTGTTGCATCAGAGGGGAAGCATGATGATGTGACCGATCTCAATAAACTGCTGTGGGAGCTTCCCGACGATCAGCGGGAGGCCCTGATGCTCGTGGGAGCTCAGGAGCTTTCCTATGAGGAAGCGGCTGTCATCTGTGGAGTGTCTGCGGGGACGATAAAGTCCCGTGTGTCCCGGGCCCGTTCGTTTCTGGTCAGTCTGAGGGATAGGAGTGAAGGCTGATTCGGTATCAGGGAATCCGGGGGGGAAACTTTGTAGGTATTAATTTTCCTTGGTTTTCTGGGGTTTTTGGTTGGGTTTGGATTTTTGGGTGAGATTTTTTGTGAAAGTGTGTTGACGGTATTTGTTTGTGGGGCTTATA
>NZ_AP023411.1 GCF_000193495.2 Acetobacter aceti NBRC 14818
AATAAATCATGGCGGAGAGCGCTCCTGATCGCGCTTTTTCTCAATGCCAGCATGTTTGCCGTTGAAGCAGGGGCTGGCGTGTCGGTTGGATCTGCATCCTTACAGGCGGACGCGATTGATTTCCTTGGCGACAGCGCCAACTACGCAATAAGCCTCAGTGTTGCCGGAATGGCATTGCGATGGCGAGCTGGCGCGGCCTTTCTGAAAGGCCTGACCCTGTTCGTGGCTGGGATATGGGTAATGGCCAATGCTGGGTGGATGGTAATGAACAGCAACCATCCGCCTCACCCAGACGCAATGGGCGGCATTGGTCTGCTTGCCCTCGCGGTCAATCTGGCCTGTGCCCTCATATTATGGACACACCGGAAAGGTGATGCCAACCGCCGTTCCGTATGGATCTGCTCTCGTAATGATGCGATCGGAAATGTTGCCGTTGTGCTGGCAGCTCTGGGCGTGTTTGGCACTCGTTCTGCGTGGCCGGATATTGCGGTAGCTGCCATCCTGGCGATGCTTGGTATTAGTGGAGGTGTGCAGATTATGCGACAATCGAGAGTAGAACTAACAGATAACAAATCAGATATATCACGACATATCAATGTATAAATCATATAATACTCTAGAATATATTAAGCAGGCAAGGAGACGCACACGCTATAATGCGGCATTCATTCTCCTGATTTTTCCCCTGCTCTGTGGCTGCACAAATAGTGGTCACTCACATATTTCGCCGGAATCAGATGTCCAGAAATTTTCTAGCCGTCAATTTACGGATGCCGGATTGCAAGAATTCATTACAAAAGTTCTCGGACCAAACGTATCGAGTCAGGAAAACGCATGGGGCATCACTCGCCTGACGCTTGCTACCTTGTATTTTCATCCCGATATCCTTGTAGCTAAAGCTGAACTGGAAACGGCTCGCGCTGGAATCAAGACAGCCGGTCAACTGCCCAATCCCAGTTTCACGGTGCTGGGTGGCCCATCGGCTCATTATGTCGGCTACGGCGCGTCAATACTGATCGAATTTTTCGGCAGGCGTTATCACCGTATCAAAGAAGCCAGATATCGGGCTGCGGTCGCGCAATGGGAAGTCATCAATACTGCATGGAAACTACGCAGCGACACGCGGTCTGCTCTTCTCGGCGTCTGGGCTGTATCCGGGCGCCTCAAGCTTGTGGAAGAGACTGCGGCAGCTAAACGCGAACTCTTTACCCTGGAACAGGCACGTTTTGATCAGGGGCGAGCATCCGCTTTCGAAATATCGCAGGTACGGACGGAAATGATCCATGCCGAGTTGTCTGTCAGTGATCTGCGGCGCGAGTATGCCGTCCGTAAGGCAGCTCTGGCTGGAGCAATCGGGGTTCCTGCCGAAGCACTTGATTCCATTGCTCTTGATACAAAAGCATTTGATGTCTGTCCCGACCTCATAGAATACCGCGATTCACAGGACATGAGATACCAAGCCGTAATGCAACGCGCGGATCTGCGGGAACTTCTTGCGTCTTATGACGCCGCCCGACAGGCTCTACGGGTCGAAGTTTCTCGACGCTATCCCGACGTCACCATCAGTCCCGCCTATAACTGGGATATTTCAAATCGCTTTGAGGTAAATCCCTCTCTGCAAATTCCGATTTTCAATCAGAACGAAGGCCCCATAGCTGAAGCTGTTGGGCAGGAGCATGAGGCGGCGGCTCGTCTCCGGCGTGCAGAGAACACGGTGTTTAAGTCCATCTCGCAGGCTACGGCCAATTACCGCGGCACGACATCAATTCTGCTACAGGCGGAAGAACTTGCCAAAACCGTACGGGTAAGGCTGAACCAGATGCAGCACCGCCTTCAGTCAGGTGCAATCGACCGACCAACGATGGTTATGACTCATATAGAGCAGATTCAAGCGGAGACCGCCCTTCTTGAAGCAGAAATTCAGCAACGGCAAGCCATAGGTCAGATCGAAGATGGCATGCAGCAGCCCATTTTTGATCACACCAATGCCGCGCAGGCTTCCGGCCTACTTGAAAATAACCAAAGGAACTCACCATGAAAGCGAGGGCCTTCTGGCTGCCTCTTGCAGGTCTTTCTGTCTTCCTAGTTCTAAACGGGACAGACATTGCCATTGCAGATGATGATGATCAACCAGTTTCGGTTCTTGGTGCAGAGGCGACCGTGACGGTCTCCCCGGAAGCAGTTACGAAGAGCGGCATTGCTTCTGCACGACCCAGCATCGTGCCTTGGAGAAAGCTGGTTCCCGCCTATGGTTACGTTCTGAACGCAACACAACTTATCACTCTTGTTAGTGATTATGCTGACATGAAAGCGCGGCTGGAGAGCATGCAGGCACAGCAGACGCTTGCCCGTGCGAAACTCGATCGTGACAAAGGACTGTATCGCGATCGGCAGAATATCTCTCAGGAACAATTCCAGGAGACAACAGCTAGATTTCAGTCCAATTCAGCTATGGTAAAAGCAGAACAGGTCCGGGTGAATAACGCACTTAATATTATCAGACAGCAATTTGGTTCGGTCATATCTGACGCTACCGAAAAAAATACAATTTTCATTACACAGTTACTTCAACAACAAGTGGTCTTGGTCAAGGTGACCCTTCCACCAGATACGGATCTACCAACCCCACCAAGTCAGGCGGATGTGACCGATTATGGAAACACGGGTGGACACGGGACAATGCTCCACTATTTGTCTCCTGTAACCATGACCGATCCTGCTATTCAGGGGCGTAGCTTTTTCTATTTTGCGTCGGCTGAAAGTCAGCTTGTCGCGGGCATGAATGTTTCCGTTCTCCTGCCTACCGAAGAGGAACGTCCCGGTATCCGGATACCTGCATCAGCTATTATCTGGCTGCAAGGTAAGTCGTGGATATACCGTGATAACGGACACGGAAAATTTACACGCTTACCCCTTACGACCGACGTGCCGGACCGAGAAGGTGGCTACCTGATCCAAGATACTCCAGGACAAATCACACACGAAACGCAAATCGTCATAGAGGGTACGCAATTACTTCTGTCTGAAGAATTCCGAGCTCAGCTTGAATCAGGAGACGATGACGACTGATGACGGGACGTTCTTTCAGCCTTCAGGCAGCTATTATCGGGTTTTCGATCCGCTTCCGGGGCGTGGTTATCGCAACCGCATGTCTGTTGTTCTTCTATGGCCTGTATGGCTTGAGACATGCCAGCTATGATGTGTTTCCGGAATTCATTCCGCCACGGGTCACGATCCAGACCGAAGCCGCTGGTTTTACGCCGGAACAGGTCGAAACATTGGTTAGTCGCCCAATGGAAATTGCCCTGACCGGCCTCCCGGGTATTCAGCGCGTGCAATCGACTTCGATTCAGGGACTGTCAGTCGTCAACGTCCTGTTTGCGACATCGACCGATATTTATCGAGCCCGGCAACTGGTCGGGGAACAAATGAATGTTGTTGCACAGCAATTGCCAGCCGGTGTTCATGCTCCGACTATGACGCCACTGACCTCATCCGCCGGTCTGGTACTGGTGATCGGTCTGACGTCGGAACAACAGTCCCTTATGCAGTTGCGCACGCTTGCTGACTGGTCATTAAGGCCGCGTCTGCTGGCGTTGCCTGGTGTGGCTGGAGTCAGCGTGTTTGGCGGGGAGCGTCGGTCACTCCAGATACAGGTACATCCAGACCAACTCATCTTGCATCATATCGGACTCGATGACGTCCTTGCGGCTGCCCAGGAAGCGACTGGCATACAGGGGGCCGGCTTTATTGATACCCCGAACCAAAGAGTCGTTCTTCAGTCTGACGGTCAGGCCCTGACGCCAGAAAGTCTGGCCCGCACTGTGATTGTCCGCTCTGATAATGGTGCTGTCACACTGGGCAGTATTGCCACTGTAACTGAAGCCCCTATTCCTGCCTTCGGCGCGGCCAGTATCGAGGGAAAGACAGGCATTGTAGTTAATATATGGGAACAGTACGGTGCCAATACAATGGCCGTGACCCGGGAAATCGAGGCGGCACTTACCGATTTCCGCCCGCAATTGCAGGGACAGGGGATTACATTGCATGCTGACCTGTTCCGACCCGCCAATTTCATTACGACCGCATTGGGGAATGCCACACGAGCATTGCTTCTGGGCGGTTTTCTGGTGGTTGTCGTAATCTTTCTTTTCCTTTTTGACCTGCGAACCGCTGCAATCTGTTGCGCCACCATACCTTTGGCTATTCTGATAGCCCTGTCGTTGCTGGAGACACTCGGGGTTACTTTGAATGCCATGACCTTGGGGGGCCTTGCTATTGCCATCGGCGAGGTTGTGGATGACGCCGTGATCGGGGTCGAAAATGTTACACGCCGATTGCGTGAAAACCGGCTTCTGGTCCAGCCCGCATCTACAGCGCGCGTCGTACTCGATGCGTGCGTTGAAGTCCGCAGTGCAGTGGTTTACGCGACCTTTGCTGTCATTATCGTTTTCTTGCCTGTCATCGCCCTTCCCGGACTTTCGGGACGACTGTTTGCTCCACTGGCAACAGCTTATGTTCTTGCGGTCATGGCTTCTCTTGCCGCTGCTGTAACCGTTGTACCTGCACTCTGCGCATGGCTCTTGGCGACGCCTGGAGAAATCCGGAGAGAGCCCCCCCTGGCAGGATGGACCGCCAGAGCTTATGAACGTCTTCTGGCCAGATTAATGCGCCATCCCCGATTTGTTATAGGCGGGATGATCCTGACCACCTTGATAGGGTTTGCGGCCCTTCCATTCCTTGAAAGCGATTTCATTCCCGATTTCAAGGAAGGCCACCTTATCATTCATATGACGGCAGTTCCGGGGACTTCCCTGGAACAGTCTCTGAAATTAGGCAGACAGGTTACAGAAAAACTTCGTCAGCTTCCCGAAATCCGTTCGGTTGCTCAGAGAGTCGGACGCGCCTCGCTGGATGAGGACACGTATGGACCACATACCAGCGAATTTGAGGTTGATTTGAATCAGGTGGATGGGAAGGCTTCCCGACAGATTGATGCCCGCGTTCGCAAAGCGCTTGACGGGTTCGTTGGGGCCAGTTTTTCTGTCAGTAGTTTTTTGACGATGCGCGTAAACGAAACCCTTTCTGGTTCGTCTTCGGCTGTGGCAATCAATATTATTGGCGATGATCTGGATGTATTGGATATCCAGGCAAATAATATTGTCCGCATGTTGCATCAGATACATGGCGCAACAGATGTCCGGATAGAAGCACCTCCTGGTGTTCCGGAACTTGCTATTCGGCTACGCCCTGCTGATCTGGAGCGCTGGGGGCTTCGGTCGGCGGATGTACTCCGATCCATCCATACAGCCTGGCAGGGTGAAACCGTGGGGCAGATATACGAGCGTTCTGCGGCTTTTAATGTTATGGTTCGTCTTGATGACGCAAGTCGTAATGATGTTGCGTCTGTCGGTTCCCTGCCA
Organism: Acetobacter aceti NBRC 14818; assembly: GCF_000193495.2. NCBI lineage: Bacteria > Pseudomonadati > Pseudomonadota > Alphaproteobacteria > Acetobacterales > Acetobacteraceae > Acetobacter > Acetobacter aceti. Next base: position 5,424 of record NZ_AP023411.1, read on the forward strand.
CTGCATACTGTTCACGGAAACTACGTACCACTCCGCGCTGTTGCAGACATATATGAGACGAACGGTCGCTATCAGGTGTCACATCTGGGAGCACAGAGAACACAGACTGTCACCGCAAATGTTACAGGACGATCAGCTCAATCTTTCGTTCAGGACGCACGCACGGCTATAGCAAAAAATATCAAACTGCCTCTTGGAACCTACGTTCAGTTTACATCCGCAGCGGAAGCTGAATCACAATCACGCAAGGAACTGTTTATAAATTCCGGGCTCGCTGCCATAGCGGTCATGATTCTGCTCTCAATAATCACACAAGGATGGCGCAATCTCGCTCTGATACTCGTCAATCTTCCCTTCGCATTTGTAGGCGGCATTCTGACAATCATTGTTTCCGGCACAACGCTAACTCTTGGGGCAACAGTCGGCTTCGTTACACTATTCGGGATTACGCTTCGGAATTCGGTGATGATGATTTCGCATTTTGAGGCTTTGGTCGAGCGGGAAGATCTTACATGGGGAGTAACAACAGCGCTCCGGGGGGCCAGAGACCGTGTCGTCCCCGTACTCATGACATCGCTCGTTACGGCGCTTGGACTGGCGCCTCTGGCTGTTGATATGAATGCGCCTGGGCGGGAAATCGAAGGACCTATGGCCGCTGTCATTCTTGGAGGGCTCATGACATCAATGATACTTAACCTGTTTGTTTTGCCTATTCTTGCTGTTAGATTTGGCAAATTTTCTAAAAATGAAACAAATGATATAGAAAATATGACAGAGTGACTCGAAATATAATATAATATTATTGAAATAGTTATGTATTGTATGTGGATATTTTATGATATGTATAAAGAAAAAATTATGTAAATCATAATTATCAGATACAATCCTATCTTATAGATGTAAAGTGCGCCGTTTCTTTTGTTTTTCCTGCGCTTTGGCTTCGGTTTTGCGTGAGAGAATGGTTCTGACCTTCGCTTTCAAGGCTTTGGTCATCTCACGCAACCGATCCATCATACCGTTTCGGTCCTTCATGGCTTCAGCCGTGTTTTTAAGGCCCTCGGATGCCTTCTGCTCGTGCCGGCGGGTTGAGAAGCGGCCTGCCAGAGTAGCACGTTGCTTGCCCTCTCCTTCCCGCGCTTCCAGACCCTGTTTTGTCTGCTGCATAGCGCGTACGGTGCCACGCCGGATATTTTCCGCTCGTTCCAGAAGGGCGTGTGCTGTCTCTTTTTCGGGCTGGCGCTCGAAGTTCCGGATGATATTTTTCAGGACATCGGTTGCGGTAATTGTACGCTGATCCCCCAGAGGCCGTCGGCCGGCAATCTCGCTCCGTTCAGCGCCATCCGATGTGACCATAAAGGTCTGCTCCCGGTGTCGGCTGGACGAAGTGTAAGCACCGAACGCCGTGACATTCCGTGACCCGGCCGGAATGGCAAAAATATGCTCGGTGACGGTGACACCCTGGCTGGTATTGGTGGTCATCGCGTCCCCATAGGATAGCAGAAACCGACCGGTTTCCTTCTCCTTGAGGGAGTCCCATTTTACCAGTCCATTCCGACCATTGGCCCCTCGCAGAACCAGCCCCTCTTCGCGTACGTCACGGACTTCAACCACAGTGCCGTTGCGGCCGAGATTCCCGCCTGAATTGGTGTCGAGGAAGCGGGCATTTGTCCGCTGGAACAGGCGAACCTTGTCGCCGCGTGCCAGGGACAGGTCATAGGAGGTATTTTCTCCGGTAGCCTGTGCCTTGATGGTAATCAGATCCGCGCTGATCTCCCCAAGCTCACGCCGGCGATCACGGATCGCGCGGCTGATGTTGTGGGCGTCAGCATTCGTCGGGGTGGAGATCGAAAGGGTGTATTTGTCGCGATCGGCATTCTCCGTACGGCGTTGCTGCCAGAGATCGACCACGGCCTTGATGGCTTCCTCGTAGCCTCCCGGTGCAACACGCAGGGTTCCATTTTCCGCCTTCCGCTTGACGGCTTCCTCGGTTTGCCCGTTGCGAAACATAAGGGTGGTTTCGCGCTCTTCCTGCTGAATCTGGCGCGTGGACGTCCCCAAGAGGGGTATGTTTTCCTTGCCCAGCCCTCGTTGCAGTAATTCGATAACCGCGCCCGCCTCAACGGACTGCATCTGTTTCGGGTCGCCGATCATCACCAGCTTGAAGCCGATGTCCTCTCGCTTCCTGAGGATGTCATTGAGCTGGCGTGTGCCCAGGAGGCTGAGTTCGTCAACGACGACGACGGATTTCTTGGTGAGTTTGAGCTTGCCGCTGTCGATCCGGCGCAGGAAGGATTCCAGAGCGCGGGTCTTGGCGACTTCCATACCCGTAGCAGACAGATCGTCGGACTGTCGCCAGGCCAAGGCGATGCCGTGAACGTCCCGGCCCTGCTGCTTCCACGCGGTTACGAGCGGCTTCAGGAGTGTGGTTTTTCCTGAACCTGCAACGCCGATCCCCACGACGACCTGACCGCCCTTCCCTAGATCCTCCATCATCGTGCGTTGGGCCTGCCCGTGCGCGCTCTCGAAACTGAGTTCGGGATGGGCCTTGACGGCCTGGTCAATCTGCTTGTCCGTGAGCGCGCCGCTTCGATCCTTCGCGGCCTCGCGCGTCATGCGGATCAGGTCGCGCTCTTCGCTTTCGTGAAGGGCGGTCGTGATTCCGACCCGCTCTCTGCCTTCCGGGTCTTTGACTTCTCCCCAAATCAGGGAGGTTTGACGTCCGTGCTGGCGGACGCCGCGATTGCGCATGGCTGCGGTCACGGCGTTGATGTCGGCTGCTGTGTCGATCCCCGCTGCGATCAATCCTTTGGCGGCGGCGATCCGGGCATCAGAACCGTCAAGAGATGCGCGCTGCTGAAGCTGCTTGTCAAAGACATGCTGTGCAGCTTCATAGGCGTGTTCCAGGCGCTCGGCCCGATCGCGCTCGGGTGCGATTTCATCGGGCCGGAGAATGCTCCGGTGCTTGTATCCGATCTCTGCGGCCGTACGCTGCCATGAGGCCATGTCGGTAAGATCGTCCGACTTCGCGCCGCGCGGATCTTGCACCCCTTGCTTGATAAGGCCGATTTTGCGCTTGGCATCGAGGGTATCCCAATCAAGGCCCTGCCCTGCCGCATAGGCACGCGCGGCGGCCGTTCCTGAAAGTGTGCGGCGGCTGAACTGTTCACAGACACTCTCGGGAATGGCTGCAACCCTGCCCATTTCCGTCCGCTCGTCCAGCACCATATCGACCCCCTGCTTGCGCAGGTTCGTCGCTAGGTGGGCCTGATAGACGGCGCCCCACTCCTTGACCTTGCCGTTAAGCTGATCGAGCCACAGGCCGCCCATGCGGCCCTCGTCGGTCAGTGCCGCGTTCAGAATGGCAGTATGCGTGTGGAGCTGCATATCGCCTGGCACCCGGCCCCCTCCCTGACGGAGCGTATGCAGCTCGGTAAAGACCTCGCCCTGGTCGTCTGTCCGGATGACCTCAACGGTCGGCCGTGCCGTATAATGATCGAAGGACACCCAGCCGATGGATGCGGGGTCCCAGCCATCTTTTCCGGCGTCGCCTTTCCGCGCACGTCCGATCACCTTTTCCACTTCCTGCATGGTTGAGGCGATCGCGTCGTGATGTGCCTGAAGGATGATTCCGCGCTCGGCTTCTGTCGGGGCGAATGCCCATGCAACGGAAACCGATTTGGGGGCGGAAAAGGTGAAATCCACATACCCGATCCGGGCGCGACTGGTGTCCATGCGCTCGTGATATTCGGACACACTCAACTCCTGCCCGTCGGCCATACGCCCGGACAGGATGTTTTCGCGTTGGTCATTGGTCAGGCTGGCCGCATCGGCACCAAGGACGGCCGTAAAACGCCGTACAGCCCGTTCAGCTTTCTTAGCAGGTATATCGCCGCCAGAAACCGTCTTGCCCGCCAGAACGGCTTCCAGTTCGGATCTCGTGGGCAATCGGCTTTCATCCATCTCGAAGATTTTGCCGATTGCTTCCGTGGCCGATCTTTTCGTCTTCCCCGGAATATCCTGTCCGTCTGCTCGTTGCCCGTTCAGAAGGTGAGCGACTTCGGCCGGTGTCAGGCCCTTCGTGGGGTCGATCCCAAGTCGTGCGGCCAATTCGGGATTCATGTCCCGGCGTGGGATGGCTGTCGCACTGCTGTAGTCGCGGGCGGCGCTGGCGTTGCGGATCTCGCTATCAAGTGCGTCGGCAGTGAAGGGCACGGCGCGTTGCTGCAACAATTCCTCGGCTTTGGCCCGGTCGATCAGATTGGCCGCCACGAAGGTTCCGGCTGCGCGGACTGCCAGCACGTTGTCCGAATCGGACGTGGCTTCTCGCAGGCGGTCGATTTCCATTGCCAGCGTGTCGGCCAGGTCATCCATCCCGCTCGTGGTGCCGGCATAGCGGGTGGCAGCGGCCTCGGCCGGGGTCGGGGGTCTTACACCCTGCGCGTAGTACTCCGCCATCACGGCCATCTCGGGCGGAAGGGTCTGCTGAAGCAGGTGCTCGCTCATGGCCTTGGCGGCGGACGTGGCCCCGGCCGCGCCTGTCCGATAGGTCAGCATCAGGGTGCCGGGGTATCGGACGCCTCGTGACCGGAAGCGACAAGAAGAGACGCCATATCATTCATGCTTTCGGCCATTGTGTTGACGGCCTGGGTATTCTCGCCCACGGCGGCGGTCAGGTTGGTGAGGGCCTGCGCGACCGGAGAATCCCCCGGCTCGTCTCTGGCGGCTGCCAGCACTTCGGTCAGCATTTCGGTCTGCGCCTGAAGCGTGTCGAGCATCATCCCGAGGACGGTCTGAATGGCCGAGAGCTGCTTACCGTGCTCTTCCAGCGTATCGGAAACATGGGCGAGATAGGCCCCGTCGGTGTCTTTCGCCATGAGGGTTCGGGCTCCTTATTCCCGGCATTATCACGAAAACGTGAGCAATGAATCGGAAGGCGATGCGCCGGAATCAGTGCCTTCTTTTCGCACCTTTTCACCCCATGCGTCTAGCATGACTTGGTCTGTAGAAAAAACGCCACTCCCCCCTCACCCTCCTACCTCTCATGGAAGGATACGATAGAGGCCACGTATCAGGACACGAAAGAGGACACATCAGAGGATACGTTAGAGGGCACTCTAGAGGCTACGGAATAAAAAAAGAAGGTGACGGACGAGAAGAAAAATGCAATTTTTCTCAAGCCATGAAAAACGCCAACAGACAGACGATCCGTGGAGTTCCGAGCAAACGTCCTCGCACTGAAGAGGAATTGCAGGAGGCTGCGGATCGGTTCAGCCAGGACTGGACCCCACAGGATCAGGTGATGCCGTGGATACGCGCTCATGAGCCGGAGCTTAGTGCGATGGTGAGTGCGGGCTGGTCCTGGGATGATGTCGGCCGGGCGATGGCTCGTGCGCGCATCACGTATAAAACCGAGGTGCCCATGAAAGGGTCGATCTTGCGCGCGAAAGCGTACAAGGCGCGGAAGGACAGGTCAGAGGCGACGACAGTTCGAGCGGTTCCCGCGAGAACGCCAGTCGTCTCGGGAGGCGTGAAACCGGCTCCTGCTGCCTCGTCCATCAGACCGTCAGCGGACCCCTCGCCTGCGTGGCTGGAACAGGCCCCGGAAAGGGAGGAAGGCGAACCGGAGTTCAAGCCGATCTCACTGCGAACCCCTCTGCCCCCGACAGCCGAACCCAAGGCGGTAAAAACGCAAACGGCTCCTGAGCGGCCGAAACGCTCAAGAGCCGATGCTTTAGCAATGCTAACTAATCGTCCTGTAAAGACTGAGGAATCATAATGAGCGACACGAAATCAGGCAACAAAAACCCTGCGCCTGCTGCCAAGAAGCCGGTCCAGCCTGCGAAGTTCGATCTGAACCAGACACTCGCGCAGGAACCGGTCTTTGACGTTAAACCCTTCACGCCGCGTAAGGTCGAAGAAGCCGAGCCGGTGATTGCCGAGGGCATGGACCTGAGCGGCAAGACGAAGATCGTCTTCGTCAACGGGCGCGGCAAGACCGGCAAGACCACATTCCTGCGCTGGGCGGCCGAGCGTGCTCTGCTGGGCAACCGGCCGATCCTCATGGCGGATCTGGACCCAACCAATGCGTCGTTCTCGTCGTATTTTCAGGACGTGGCGCGACCGAACACAGACGATCCGGCAGGCGTTGCGCAGTGGATGCAGCGGTTCATCGAATACGCGGTCGAAAACCAGACAACGGCGGTTCTCGATCTTGGCGGCGGCGACACCACGCTGCGCGAGACGGCGGCCGAAATGCCGGGTTTCGCATCAGCGATTGCCGAGGCCGGCGCGGTTCCCGTCCTGATCTCGCTGGTCGGGTCGCAGGTCGATGATCTGGCCCCGATTGCAACACTGCGCGATCGCGGGTTTTCGCCGGACGCGCGGGCGATCGTGTTCAACGAGGCATCCAAGGAAATCGGTCACACGCGCGATCAGTCATTCGGCCGCCTGCTGACAAGCGCCGTGGTCGTGGATGAAGTCACGGACGGGGCGGTCCCGCTGTGGATGCCCCGGCTCAATGCGGCGGCAGCCGTCGAAAGCCGCCGGAGCCTGTTCAGCGCCGCGCGCGACGGCCTGACCACGCCTCCCCTCGGGATGTTCGACCGCTCAAAGGTCCGGACATGGCTCGAAGCGATGGACCGCCGGTTTGCTGGGATCATGTCATGGCTTCCGTAAGCCAGGACGAACCGGCAGACGATTTTGAAGGCGCGATCGCCAGCGCAAGACAGGATCTACAGTTGGCGATTGCCAAGGCGCACCTGACGGATGATCCGTTGGGTGTTGCCTTGCACGCGATGTCCGAGACGCTGGGTGCTCAGGCCGCGCTCTACAAGGCGACGTTCAACAAGTATCGCGACATCAGCGCGGACCTCGATCGCGCGCGAAGCGATGCGGTCGAAGCTGGACGGCTGGAACTTGAAGGCCAGAAAGCCGGTATCGTTCAGGAACTGGCTCCCCAACTCCTGAAGCTGACCGCTTCGCAGGTGAAGGTTCAGGAACGCACGGTCAAGCTCAAGACGCTGCTCATGGCGGGCGGCATTGCCGGAGTGCTCGCCATCACGGCGGCCTGTGTCGGATACGGCACGGGCTGGAAAAACGGCAGGACGAACGGTCTTTACGACAAGGGGGCGCTGTTCGCGGCGCTACAGGAGCATGGCCCGGGCGCTGAGACGGCCCTGATTGAACTGGTCCGGAACAACGACATTCCGGCTGTCCTATCGGCCTGCCGCGCTCATGCTTTCGATCAGGGCGGGCGACAGGCTTGCGCCGCGCCGCTCTGGCTTGAGCCGCCTCGGCCTCCTGCTGCACAGGACAACAAATAAAGTCAGGGACACGGCATCATAAGGGAGGGCAGACTATGCGGAGAATGTCACTCAATCCGGGCCTGCGGCTTGCGCTTCGCCCGTTTGCCTCCCTGCTGGCTTTTGCCGTCGGCCTTCCGGCCGCCATATTGGCGGTGCTCTGCTTCATTCATGGTGCGTCGCTGCTCTGGTCAGCCGGAATCCTCATTGCGTACAAGACATTCATCGCGGGCGGAGTATGTGCGGCGCTGGCTGCTTTAGCGCGCTGGCCGCGCGAGTACCTGACGCGCTGACGGACCGGGCGCGAAGTGCCCGGAAACGTCGAGTGAATTGCCCCGGGTTTTGTGGAGACGTTTTTTATCTGATTTAAGCGGCTAATGCATGTGATTTCTGTTGCGCATAAAAACGTGCTTCGGCTTCTGCTGGCGGGATGTTTCCAATGGAGGACAGGAGCCGCCGATTATTGAACCAGTCGACCCATTTCAGTGTTGCTAGCTCAACAGCGTCCCTGTTTTTCCATGGCCCCTGTCGATAGATGAGTTCGGTTTTATAAAGTCCGTTAATGGTCTCCGCCAAAGCGTTATCATAGGAATCCCCAACGCTTCCGACAGAAGCAACAAGGCCCGCTTCAGCCAGTCTTTGCGTGTAGCGAATGGACACATATTGACATCCGCGGTCGGAATGGTGGGTCACTTTTCCCTCAGGCCGCCTCTGGCACAGAGCCTGCTCAAGGGCATCCAGCACGAAGTCGGTATGGGCAGTGGACGAGACGCGCCAGCCCACAATAACCCGGGCAAAGACATCAATGATGAAGGCCACATACACAAAGCCCTGCCAGGTGGAAACGTAAGTAAAATCCGAAACCCAGAGTCTATTGGGGGCTGGTGCATGAAACTGTCGCTGTACCAGATCCTGTGGACAGGGCCGTGCCGGATCGGGCCGTGTGGTTCTGACCCCCTTGCCACGCATGACACCTTTCAGTCCCATCCGGTGCATCAGCCGCTCTACCGTGCAGCGGGCGACATCCAGACCTTCACGTCTGAGCTGATGCCAGACCTTGCGCACTCCGTAGACGCAGAAATTATCGTTCCAGATCCTGCGGATTTCATGACAGAGCTCTTTATCTTTCTGGCTGCGCACACAGGGATTTTTCTGTCTCGCCCGATAAGCGTAATAGGCAGATGGTGCAATCGACAGAACCCTGCAGATTGACCCGACACCATATGTCTGCCGATGCTCCTCAATGAAGCGTGTCATGGTCTGAAGATGCGGTCGAGCTCCGCCTGGGCAAAATATGCTGATGCCTTGCGCAGGATTTCATTGGCCTGCCGCAATTCGCGGTTCTCTCGCTCCAGTTGCCTGATCTTCTCTCGATCAGGCAGGTCACTCACCGCAGGCGCATTGGCCCGCTCATGCAGACGGGTCCATTTTGACAGCGTGTCAGGATGAATATCCAGCTTTGGCGCTATCATCATCACTGCGGACCAACGTGATGGATGGTTCTTCTCTTCCTCCAGAACCATGCGGGCTGCACGCTCGCGAAATTCAGGCGGAAAACGCTTCGATTTGTTGCTCATGAATTCTTCTTACCTCACGGGTCGTTCTGTCTCCACAAAACCCGGGGCAATTCACCCTGCCCTTTCTGCACCTGGCCGGACCAGTAGCTTGCAGCGCGCTGGCTGGTGGCGGGCTTTTCCTGCGCTGTGCGGTCTGCCGCTGCTGCGGAGAACCCGGATTTGACAGTCACGGTCACGTCGTCGCCGGCGGCCGCCTTCTGGCGGCCGAGATCTTGCGTCGGTACAACGATGATGCCCTTTCCCGTGTTCACGCTGCTGCTGTGCGTATCTGTGGCGACCAGTACGCCCGTGATCTGTTCGCCGGGACGCGCGGTCCGCACGTCCTGGGCCAAAGGCTCCGCACCCTGTTGTCGCAGATGCTCAAACGCTGTCCGAAGGGCGGCCACCCTTCCCCGGTCCGTCGCGTCCTCGACCAGATGACGCATGGCCGGGTTGGCAGGGTCATCAGCACCCGCGATGGAGGCGGCCAGCATTCGCGGCTTGGTGATAACGGAGAAATCGACATCATGCCCGTACTTCTGCCCAAGCGTGGCGATGAAGGCTTCCTGAACCCGCCCATTTCCCTCGCGGAAAGGATGGACAAAATTAAGCTCGGACATGACGCGACCGGCCACGGCGGAAAACTGCTCGACGTTAGAGCCCTTCAGGACATCGGGATCACGGATCGGCCGGAATGCCTCGGCCAGCCCGCGATCGAGCCTCGAACCCGGCAGGAAAGTCGTGCTGCCCTTGGTCATGAATTCGATGGGCTCGACCGGTCGTCCATCCACAACGGGCCGCTCGTTGCGCGTATGTCCGGCCCATTCGTAAATCTCGCCGAAGAGATGCTGGTGAATGGCTTTGAGGTGCGCCGCATCGAAATTACCGGCCGGGCCTGAACCCAGCCGGATGTCGATCATGCGGTCACTGGTGATCCTGTATTCGGCCCGATTGAGTGCCGCGCGCGACCGTAGGTCCAGCCGGTTGCGCAAGACATCCTGTTGATCCGGATCGTTGGAATTGGTGGGATAGGTATAACCGCGCCCCGGATCGCCGGTACTCATGGCGGCCGCGGATTAGCGACCGGCCCGGATGGCGTCGCGCATCTCGCGGCGCAGGTCTTCGAGCGAAATCACGCCCCGGATATAGCGTTCGTTCGCCTCTTCAAGAACCGGATCATGGACGTATCCCTGCCGGTAGTTTGCCGCCCGGGCTTCCTCGACGGCGCGACGACGCTGCGCGGATTCTTCTGCGCTGATCGGTCTGGCGGAAAGGGTCTGTCCCATCACGCTCGCTCCTGACTGGTAAGCGGTCATAATAGCCGATTTTGCAAGCGGAACCAAGAATTTATGGGGATGGTGTCGCCGCGTGTCTGCATCTTGCGAAGCAAATATGGGAGGGTAAACCCGTCACGCGACGACACGATAGCATGTGCGCGAACGGGCCTGAAAAAGCAAGTGAAGAGCCGCCCGAAGACGGCTCCCCTCCCCTGCTTATTTCCGGTCGAACGGATCTTCTCCCTCCCACTGGTCGGCCGGTGGAGCATCGGCCCCCTGCCCGCGCTGCTGTGCGGGACGGCCCTTGAATTCGAAATCCGTCGGATCGACGTACCAGATCGTGACATCATTGGTTGCGCCCTGCGGCCGGAAAGTGGCCGAACGCAGATCGCCCCGGACCTCAACCTGCCGCCCCTGTGTCGCATTCTTTTCGACATACTCGGCGCGCTTCTCCTGCCGGAGATCGACGCGGACTTCGACCCATTCGGTCAGCTCGCGCCAGCCGGTTTCGGACTGCTGCGAACGCACATTCTTCGAGCACGCTACGCGGAAAACCACATATCCGCCGCCGTTGCCGAACGTCTTGCGCGTCGCATCCTTGCCAACACGACCAGAGAGATTGATGGATGGGAACATGGTTAGGCTCCTTCAATGATTGATAAGTGTGAGGCAGAACATCAGCGCGACGAAGCTGCCAAAACAGCAACAGGCAAGAGCGCCACAAAGAAGACAGCGCGGGTTTTCCAGAACGCCTTCTGACGGAGCCTCTGGGACTTCCGACAGATACGCGGCGGCAAAGAAAACAAAGGTTAAAACACCGAATACTCCGGCGAAAACAGACAGATAGACATCTGACATAGGGTTTACCCTCCCTCCACCGAGCGGCTGGGGACTGGCCCCGGCTTTCCGCCCGGTGTTCTTATTATATATACGATATAATAAGGGAGAGGCAAGAGAAAAATGCAGTTTTTCACACAGATAATGGCGGTTTCCCGCCAAAAATTACCCTTGCATCCGCCCCCTCAAAACCCCAGCCTTTCGTTCGACCTGCCAGCGGCAGGGCGAAAGGCAGCGCAGCGACGCCTTTCGTCCCGACACCTTCAGATCCGCCGGCAACGCAGCGCAGGTCTAGGGGTCATCTCAGGGGACCCGTCTGCACGGAGCGACCAAAGGGAGCGCAGGAAGATGGGGTGGATGATCCCCTAGACCGGAGCGAGGCTGCTGGCACCAGCGCAGCCCCCCTTGGGGGGCGAGCACCGGGGGGACATACCGGGCTTCCGATCGTTACCCGGATGGGTGGAGACAGACGGCGACCGCAGCGCAGCGCAGGGCGGCGGCTGGCTCGCGGCCTTACGAACTAGAGCGGAGATCAAGCCCCCGAAAAAACCCGCACGCATCATCAGAACAGGTCATCTAGGGAACAAGAAGAAGCGATCTGATTTGTAAAACCTGATTAAATGGCGGTCTGGTGCAGTTTTAATTGAGAAAAATGTAATTTTCTGCGAAATTTCTGTTCCCACGAACAGGGAATCACAGCCATGAAGAGACTGTTTATTGCGATCGGGGCAGCAATGATCGGCGGTGCTGTTTCGTATTCACCGGCCGCCCATGCGGAGCCCTGTGCGGCTTTGTTGTGCATGGCCGGAATGCCGGCGACAGGTGCAGGTTGCAGCGGCCCGGTCGGAGAATTTTTCAGTATTCAGGTATGGGGCTTTTGGGGATACGAGCCAGGTGCAACGGCAGCAAGGCGTGCCGCGTTTTTGAACTCGTGCTCCGGGGCGGCGGCCAACGAAGCAGTCGTGCAGAGGATCATCGGGACGTACGGGACACTGCTCGCTGCGCCATGACGAAAGACGCGGTTCCCCTCATGGTGGCGCATGTCATGAGAGGAACCGCGAAGGCGGACGTGGGATGACAGGCCGATCGCCATTGCGCGATGATCGCGGCGAATTCCTGGCCAAGGGCACGATCGAGCTGATCGGGGTAATTGCCGGCCTGACCAATCAGACCGAAAACGACTGTCATATCTTCCACGATGGCCCTATCGAGCGCCCATAGCGACGTGAGATCAAACGATCCGCACGATCCTGCATTCCACCATGCCAGCAGGAAATCCGCGACACGCCGCGATTGTCCGGTGTCACCCTTTGCAATTTTAATCAGGCGTGCCAGCGCCGCCCGTTCATTGTCCTGTTTCGCGGTCATGGGTCTTTTCCGGGGTTTGTTGGTTTGAGCTGGCGGGCTGTGAGCGTCACCCCACAAAGGGTTTCCAGGTCCATTTTGCGGTCAGGTCTTCATCATCAATCTCGAAGCCCATCTCCTTCAGTCCGGTCAGGACCATGTTCACGAGGCGCATTCCCGGATGCTCGCGCATCCAAAGTTCTGCCGCTACGCGGACATAGACCGGCAGGCTGACGGAGAGCCCGACCAGCTCGCCCGTGTCGTCGCCCGTATGCGGTTTGAGACGCCGCTTGCGTTCGGGTACCAGATCCTCGGGCTCCACATGCACGCCGATCGTCTTCAGCGCCTGAAGGATGGCGCAGCGCATGGAGGTGTCGTTATCGTTTACATACTCTTCGAGCTGCCGGCGCACGGCGGGCTTGACGCGGAACAGCGTCAGGCGCGGGGTGCGATCAAGGACAGGGACAGCAGACGCGGATTCAGACATCGAAACTCTTTCAAGGCACAGATCCTCTCCTTTAACATATATCGGATATAATAACGAGAGAGCCGGCCGCCCGCTGCCGTGGGCAGGGTCAAACATGCGCCTCTCCGAGATAGATGCCATAGCGGGGCCGGATCTTCGATCCGGGCCGCAATTTCTGGTCCATTGCCCATAGGGAAACCGACATGCCGCGCCTGCGCGCGAGCTGCACGGCCGACCGTGCTGCCGTGTCCCGGCTTTCCTTGACGGCCAGGACCGACAGGTCCGGGCCGGCCAGATAGACATGGCGATGCTTCGCCACCCGTCGCGGCGCGAGGTAGGTCATGACATCAGCCCTCCCATACGCGATGACACCCGGCACGCACGCTCTAGCCCGGCCAGAAGATCCGCGAGGACCTAGCGGGGCAGGGGGTGGGTGCCAAGCGCCACGATCCGGCCGCCCTCCATCTGGACGGGCAAGCGGACCGACCCCACGCAGATATGTGCGGGAAAGGGGCCATCGGCGCCGACCGGGTATCCCGGCCGGGCAACAGACATCCGCTCATAGCGGCGGACGAGAGCTTCGTATCTCACGCGATCAGTCATCGCTTCATCCTTTTATATCCGCGATATAATAGAGACACGGACGTTCACCACGATCGTCCGTGCTTGCTGGTCTAGTCGCCCAGGTGAGCTTCCCCGGCTGGCTCAGCGTCATCAGGGGGCGGTTCCCGCAAGGCGGCATCGACCAGTGACCTGAGCCGCCATACGGGGACCATGATCCGGAAGGCCATCCCGTATGAATCGGCCGCGCTTTGCACCCATGAGCGGATACGCTCGACCGGCGCATTCTCTGCTTTCATCGCCACGGCCAAGCTCATGAGATGGGCCATCAGCTCGTCCAGCTCGAACTCAACCACGCGCAGGGCATCTTCGAGACTATGTTCGGCCAGTTTTTCAAAATCTGCCGAAATATTCTGGCGTTCTGCTTCCTCTGCTAGTTTGGCTTCCAGATGGGCCACGGCATCGACATAGCTCGTGAGACCCATCAGGACCATTTTCGCTTCGGTCCGTGCATCGACCATGATGCGCAGGGCAAGAACCGCGTCGGCCACGGGTCCGGTTCGCTTGCCATTCGCAGGACTGTCATCTGTCTGCGTCATGCTGTGCTTCCGGCCCGCATTTATTGACGATATGGCATTCATGCTGCGGTCCTCCTGACGAAATCACAAGAAAAACCCGTTTGTTTTTTGAATCGTTTCAGTCGATACGCAGACCCGTGCTGTCGATACGGGAAAGAACGGTATCTGTTGTCATCCAGCCCGCCACCCGACCGAAGCCGATGAAGGGGACCAGGACGGTATAAACAGAGTCCAGATCGTAGCTGGTGCGCTGGTCCCGTGGGCCTTCCCACAGGCATGACAGCATCAGCCCCTCGATCTCGGTGCCGTCGCTGCCGATGGTCGTGACCCACAGATCCGGCAGGACGGCGGCTTCGCAGGCGCGAACGCGGCCCTTACGGGTCCAGTAGGCCATCAGATCCGGCTTTGTCTTCATCGCCGAAATCGTGCTGTATTCGTCGCGATCCAGCCGGATCAGCGGCAAGGTATTGTGAAGAGGCGATACCTGTTTTTCGGCGTGGTCTTCCTTGGACATAGGGCTATCCTCCCTGTGCGACGGATCGAACGGTTTTATCCTCCCGGCCCGCCTCTAATATATACGAGATATAATAAAGAGAGTTCAAGAGAAAAATGGAATTTTTCTCGAGAATGGTGGAGAGGCCGGCAAGACGGCCTCTCTCCCGGATTCAGGCGCAGGCTGCCTGCTCTTGCTCGGCCAGTATCTCGGCATGGAAGGCTTCCATCGCGCGCTGGCTTTCTTCAGGGTCGATCAGGTAGGCATGAAAGCCGGTGAGGACGGTAAAGCCCGCCGCTTCCAGCGCCTGTTGTACCTCGGTGATACCCCATAGGGCACTCGCATACTCGGCCTCTTCGCGCTGCTCGTCGGGGACATATTCCAGGCCGCATGATGCGGCTTCATAACGGGCGATCGCGTCGTCCTCGGGGTCATCATACACGCCATACCTGATGCTGAGATCGACGGTCATGGAACTGGTGGCCTTGGCCTGTTTCATCGCCTCTTCGAAGTAGTGGACATAATACATCCGGTCACGCAGCTCGTTTCGGGTCGCATAGGAATCTTCCGAGGTATCATCCAGCCGGTCGGACAGGCGGCTGTACCATGCCTGCGTGTCGGTGATGGCGCGATCAAGAACGTCTGCCGGATTGGGGCGAGGTGGCATCTTTTTGGAGCGGAACAGAAAGCCCATCAGACCGGAAAGAAGTGACATAGGTTTACCCTCCCATGTTCGGACGGGGAGGGGGGGACGATCCCCCCACGTTTTCCCGCCCGGTGGCTCTATTATATACACGATATAATAAGGGAGAGGCAAGAGAAAAATGCAGTTTTTCACACAGATAATGGCGGTTTCCCGCCAAAAATTACCCTTGCATCCGCCCCCTCAAAACCCCAGCCTTTCGTTCGACCTGCCAGCGGCAGGGCGAAAGGCAGCGCAGCGACGCCTTTCGTCCCGACACCTTCAGATCCGCCGGCAACGCAGCGCAGGTCTAGGGGTCATCTCAGGGGACCCGTCTGCACGGAGCGACCAAAGGGAGCGCAGGAAGATGGGGTGGATGATCCCCTAGACCGGAGCGAGGCTGCTGGCATCAGCGCAGCCCCCCTTTGGGGGGCGAGCATCGGGGGATATACCGGGCTTCCGATCGTTACCCGGATGGGCGGAGACAGACGGCGACCGTAGCGTAGCGTAGGGTGGTGGCTGGCTCCGGTGAGTTGGTCGGGAGACAGGTGCGCGCACCTGGCTCGCGGCCTTACGAACTAGAGCGGAAATCAAGCCCCCAAACGCAGATCGCACAAGCACCCAGCCTGTGCGGCATCAGTGCGAAAATTGGCCAATTCAGGATACACCAGAGGATACAGAACAGGACACGTTAGAGGCTACGATAGAGGATACGGCGGCCGGTAGGCCGCCCGGCTACTCTTAGCCCGCGAAGCGGGCTTCCGGTTCGGCGCGCGCGGAAATGGGGGCATATCGCCCCCGGAGTCAGATGTCTTTGCGTTCGCCCTCCCATGCCCTTAACGGCGAGTTGCCCTCCCTTCCGCAAAAGGGGCAGGTGGCCGGGTCGGGTGCGGGGTCGATGCCTTCATAAGTCCAGCCATTGCCACATGACAGGCAATCATAATCGGCCCCGGCAAGTCTGCTCTGGTGCGAGAGGGCTTTGACGGCCGAGGCGATATTGTCGAACATCTGATAGCCGACATCCTGCGGTGTCCCGACGTGTGAGCGGACAAGGGCGGCGGCTTCGTCGAAACTCAAGGGGCGCTCGGTGGGAATGGTCTGCGCAATTTCGAATGCTTCGCTCATAGGGGACGTTCCATCCTGAAGGGCAAGGGGCACGCCTCGGGTGAGGCGTGCCGGATGACGGGATCAGGCGGCGTCCTGCATGAATGCTCCGCCTCCTTTCAGCCGGGCCATTTCCTCGTTGAGACGCCACAGGGCGCGGTTGATCTTCACGTCCGCATCAATAGCTTTGACTTCGCGGGTGGACACGCGACGGCGGCGGCCGTTGGCATCGCGCCCCCATGCCCGGAGACCGCCCCGGATGACGTTTTCCTGCACCACGTTTCCGACGGTCCACAGATCGGAACCGAGATCATCACGGCGGCGCGGGGCCAGAAGCTGGCGCGGCTCGATCGGGGTTTCGGCTTCCTCCCCGAAGCGGATTTCATGGGCCGCCCCGGCAAGGATCATCTGTTCGTCATGGTTCAGGGTGACACCGGACCAAGCGTCTGCGGCTTCAACCGCGCGGCAGCTCTCGGACAGCACCTTGAAGCTGCCCTCGATGACCTGCGCCATCACGTCGCCCTTGTGGTGGACGGACACGGAAGCAAGCTCCCGATCCGACACCATCAGCCCGTTAAGGCAGACCAGACGCATCAGCCCGGCCATGACCTTATAGGCGCTCGTGCCGTCATGGCTGTTGACCAGCACGACTTCCGGATAGATGCCGCCGACCTTGCGGACGGTCCCGGCTTCGCCCTTGTGACGGAAGCGAATCAGGTGCTTGGTAAAATCCGCCTTGCCCGGCACGCGCGAACCGCCCTGCTTGGCATAGACCGGCTCGAAGCCTTCCTTCCGCATTCCCGCGAGCACTTCATAAGTGGGGATGTAGGCATATCGGTCGCTGCGGCTCTCGTGCTTGTCTTCCGCAAAGATGGACTTCGCCAGATGGCGCAGGGCTTCGTCGGACAGCGGATCGCGGCCGAGATTGCGGGAAAAGCGAGAAGAAACGAAATGATTCATGGGTTTACCCTCCCGTGGCCCCGGTGATGGGGGAGACCGTCTCCCTCCTTTTCGTCCGGTGCCCTTATTATATACGCGATATAATAAGGGTCTGACAAGAGAAAAATGCAAAATTTCTCCGAAAAAATTCCCGTTCAGCACGAAAAAAACGCTTGCCAAAAACCGGATCAAACCCCCAGCCTTTCGTTCGACCTGCCAGCGGCAGGGCGAAAGGCAGCGCAGCGACGCCTTTCGTCCCGACACCTTCAGATCCGCCGGCAACGCAGCGCAGGTCTAGGGGTCATCTCAGGGGACCCGTCTGCACGGAGCGACCAAAGGGAGCGCAGGAAGATGGGGTGGATGATCCCCTAGACCGGAGCGAGGCTGCTGGCATCAGCGCAGCCCCCCTTTGGGGGGCGAGCATCGGGGGGATATACCGGGCTTCCGATCGTTACCCGGATGGGCGGAGACAGACGGCGACCGTAGCGTAGCGTAGGGTGGTGGCTGGCTCCGGTGAGTTGGTCGGGAGACAGGTGCGCGCACCTGGCTCGCGGCCTTACGAACTAGAGCGGAAATCAAGCCCCCGAAAGATAGCTCTCCCACATTCCGATGACCGAAAGAATTTCACGGCAATCACAAAAAGAGAAAAATCTTGTCTGACACTCAACTGATTTCACCATGTCGAGCTTTTGTATCGTTCAAGGACCGACTGGATGAAAGCCTGACGGAAGTCGATGATCCGTATGAACGCTTCTACGAACGCAGGGCGATTTTTCCGAAGAAATTTCTACGCGACGCGCTTCCCTTTTCCGATGCGTTTTACAGCTATGATGACATGGTTCCAGAGACTATCGACCCGACGCTTGTCATCTCGGGGCAGTATCGGGACCGACCGGATCAGGGGAGAGATTACGATCACGAGATCATGGAATGGTCTGATGGTATTGTGAGCGATAACGACAAATATTGCTCAGAGGCACCGAGATATGCCCGTATCGGAACGATGCCGCTTTACGTGGCTCTGGAAGGCAAGAACCGGGTGACTTTGTTCAAGCGTCATCAGCGCCCGATGCGGGCCTTTATCACGCCGGTAGCCTTTCCGGCTCCGTCGGATCTGACGATCGTGCGGTTTTCCCCGTTCGGCGCTTACGGATTGGCTTATCAGGATGAACCAGCCAGAATCATTCCCTATCCTGAAGTCGCCCTGCCCCTTCTGACGGCTTATGGCGTTACCAGCCAAGAGAAAAGCTGGTCGCTGCGGGCTGCTGGATACGCCCGCACAGCACAGAACGAAATCAGAAAATCTCGCATGGCACCATAGAAAACCAGCTACTGCCGCGCCCCAATAGCAAGGACTTGGAAATACCCGATGAAGACTTCTGGACTGGATGTGTTTGATGGCGTCAAGGCGGCACAAGATCCTCGGATACAGGAGGAACTTCTGAACATGGCATGGGCAGATGGCGACGCAGCGGCGTTTGCTCATGCTCTTTCGGTCATAGCGCGCGCGCAGGGAGCGGACGATATTGCGAAGGAAGCCCTGTCTGAAAAAGGCGATCTCGACCTGACCGGCCTGTTCCGCATCATGTCGGCGCTCGGCATAAAGGTGACGTTTCATGCGGCGGACTGATGCGGCACACGCCGAAGGGATGGCGGCCTGTCGGGCCGCCACAGAGCAGTCAGCCCCCGCGAGGGGGCTTCAGTTTCAAGTGTCCGCTTAGACGTTCACTTGCCTTTGACTTTTTCGACGCTCTTCAGGCCGAAAGCGGAAATCCGGTCCATAACCTCGCCGCATTCTGCGCAATGAACAGTAAACTTTTCACTCCACCCCCCATGCTCCGGTCCCGTTTGAATTGTTATTCTATTCACTGTGCCGCATTTTTCACATTTCTCTTTGTAAGATTCTTCACCAATATTACACATATTTTTGGTATTCCTTTTTCATGTCCGTTTCGAGATACGCAATGCCTGTGCATCGCGCATTGAGCGGAACGCCAGAACGATCTGTTTGCTGAAAGCGGGACTGAACTGGCCGCGCGCGGTTCGGTCTTCCAGCGTGTAGGACGTTTCGAGGATGTCGTAATTCACTTCATCCACCATCACCCACAGGGGCATATCCGTATCCAGCTTCGCCCTGCGGGCCTCGGTTTCCGGAATCAGCACGGCCTGACGATCAGCAGCAGGCTCTTTGCTCGTGATCGGCAGGATGAAGAGGTGATGCTTGCCGTCCCGGTCAATGGCAACGACCACCACGCAGCTCGGCCGCTTTTTTCGGCCTTCCGTCTCACCTCGTAAATCCTGCCATTTCCAGAGATAGTGATAGTCGATGACCTGGCCGACACGCGGGAAGTCATCAGCCATTCAGATAGTCCTCAATCCCCTGATCGCACAGGACGGCAACGTCTTCAGGCATATCGTTGACGGCATAAGCCTTCTGACTGCCCGTATCCCTGCTGGTCAGCGTCTCGTATCGCTCCATCGACATGACAACGAACCGGGGCTTGCGATGCTTGGTGATGGCGACGGGGGCGACGGCTGCGGCCTCGAAGAGATCGCCGGTATTACGGGTCAGGTCGCCCGCTGCAAACTGCTTCACTGGCTTTATCCTCCCACGGGGGCAATATCAAGAATATACAGAAATTCTGAATATTCCGCAAATTAAATCGCTGAGGATAGCAGAGGCATGGCGGCCTACAGGGCCGCCAAATGATACACAGCCCCCGTCAGGGGGCTTCCGTTTATCGTGGCTATCCCGAGGGGAGAAGAGACTATGCCACAGAGGGCGCAACCATCCGCTCTTCTGTGCTCACCTAGCTGATTTTTTCGCGACCAGCAGCGCAGCCACAGGTCCGCCCCATGCCCCCAGCAGGCTGAGGACGGCGATTGCGGTCGAGAACCAGAGTGGCAAAGCCTCGGGCGAGGCATCGGCTCCCATCATCATCGGCAGACCCAGCACGCCGAACATGAATTGAAAGAAGACAACGGGCAGAGCGATGATTTTCACAGATCGAAAGCTGTGCGTGAACATCACAGACAGGCCCGCCATCATGACAGAAAAAAAGAGACCGGCCGTCAGGATGCCTATCCCATGAAGGGCCAGGAACCATTGCGGCAAGAGTTCCAGCCCACGGTCCCGCATCAGACAGAACATAATCACGACACCAGTCAGAAAACCGAAAGTCACGATCAGTTTCAGCGTGTCGATGGCATCAGCAATATGCCCAGCCAGACGGTCAACGCCATTTGGCGCAGTATTCTGCTCTGTTGTCATGTCCTAATTCCACCAGAACCTGTTTTGCCGTTACTACCATAAGCCCGGTCTTATGCGTAAGAAATTGCCGGTCGCTTATGGGAGCAGGAATTGATTTTGACTTACTCGTGCCGAAGTAACGCACTGTCTGCCTGATGTTCGGGTTTCTCACTTTCTGGTGCCTCGGAAAGAAGAGACAAAAGAGTATCGGGAACCGGTTCCTTCACCACAGCACCGAACCGGGCGCGCAGCGCGCGCTTCAGCCACGACGCCAGAAAATTTTCATCTGAATACTTGTGCATATCCGATCCTTCCCACTGCATTTTAATCGGATCGCTCACGACAGGAAGATTCTGGCGTCGTAGAGCACTCCACAATGTTGCGAACCCGGCATCATCAGCCGGAGCGGGTGGCCGGGGCGCAGTGCCCCGGCCGGTTGTTGTCATGCGGTCGCTGCGCCGGGTGTGCGGAGAAAGGCCGGAAGCCATCCGCTTTCCGCTGCGGCCTTGGCCGCGTCGGTGGCGAGGGCATCCCGTTTTGCCTTCTGCCAGTCGCCGGGGTTTGCTCCTGCCTCGGTGATGTAGTCGGCAATGGTGGATTTCGTCAGCGAACGGAAGAAGTTGTCCGCATCGGGCTTCCACCATTCGCGCATGTCGAAGCCGATTGAGGCTGCGATGTCACGCGACGAGCCGCGCTGCCTGTCCACGGACCAGTCCTCCTTTCCGGCATTCACGAAGGGCAGGGCGCAGGCGGCAAGAATTTCGACCAGTTCGCTTTCGGTACGGCCCAGAAGCCACGGCCACAGCCGATCATCCTGCGGGATGCGCAGAGGGTTGAGGCGTTCCAGCCGATATTCGGCAACCGCGCACATGGCCGGGTTGGATGCCTTGTCGTGCGGCGTTTCGGGCGTCTCGAAGCGGGGAGACATCGCGCCGTGGTGCTGCATCAGAAGCGCATG
The DNA here is from genome assembly GCF_000193495.2 of Acetobacter aceti NBRC 14818. Lineage (NCBI taxonomy): Bacteria > Pseudomonadati > Pseudomonadota > Alphaproteobacteria > Acetobacterales > Acetobacteraceae > Acetobacter > Acetobacter aceti. Next base: position 26,770 of record NZ_AP023411.1, read on the forward strand.
GACCAGAACCCGCAGGACCATCACACTGTCCCGCGCAAGCGTCGCCTGTAGGGCGGCTGTCCGCTCGCGATAGAGCGTTTCCATCAGACCGTTGGGAATGGTGGGCACGGCACTGTCATTCTCGGCTGTGCTGGCGCTGGCGGCGTCCTTCTTCTTCGCGCCGGGTTTGACCACGCCCACATAGGTCGTGCCGATCTCCGCCCCCTCGGTCATGATGAAGACCCCGGCCTGTTCCTTCTGCTCGGCGCTCCACAGGTGAGCCGCATTCTGCAATGCCTCAAGCTCGGCGGTCAGGGCGTCGTATTCTTCGTTTTCCTCGTCGGTCAGGCCCTGGGACTGCTCGTTTTCCTCGATCTCGGTCAGCCGGTCGGCAATCGCCTCGATGCGTGCGGCATCCTCGGCGGTTGGCTCGGCCTGTTTTGGCGACAAACGAGGGGTGGAATAGAACCAGCTTGGCCGGTCCGTGATGCGTTCAACCCATGACCAGCCTTCGGCCCTGAACCCGGCTTCGACTTCGCCCAGCTTCTTTTCGGCCAGTTCGTGCAGAAGCGGGGTATCGGTCAGGAAACCGTTCTCTCCGAACAGGTCCTGCACCACGGTCCCGCCCGCAGCGCGGTAGGTATCCAGTCCGACGAAGGAGACGATGCGGCTGCTTTCGGGAACGGCCCCCTGCATGAGCCGGTTCTTGATGGAGTGCGGGGCAACCTGAAAGTGCGTATCCAGCACCCATTGCAGCACACTGTCCTGCGCCTCGTGATCGTCCGCCACGGTGAAGGCCGAAACCTGTTCGAGCGTGAGCTGATCCTGTCGGAAGGCGCTCATGACAGCAGGAGAGACGGACGCCAGCTTCAGGCGCTTCGCGACGATTGAAGCGGAGACGCCAAAACGCTGCGCGATCTGCTCGACGGAGCGTCCCAATTCGACCTGTCGGGCGAACGCCTCAAACTGGTCGGCCGGGTGCATCGCATGACGCTGCACGTTCTCGGCAAGGCTGATTTCCTCGGCTTCCTCGGGTGTCACGATCCGGCAGAGAACGGACTTGTCCTCGGTCCAGTCGCCGCGTTCGACCAGCAGGGACATGGCGAGAAAGCGTCGGCCGCCCGCGACAACGCCGAAGCGGTCACCATCCGGCACGACGACAAGGCTCTGGATCAGGCCAACAGCTTTCAGGTTGTCGGCCAGTTCTTCGATAGCGATGGCGGGCACCGTGCGCCGGACATTCAGGGGCGAACGGAACAGCTTGCTGAAGGGGATGCGTGTCCCGTCTGTATCGTTGGCGGGCGTCGTGATTGGCGTCGGCGTCTTGCTCGTAGTCTTTCTGGCGGGCTTCGTGGTGGCTTTCTTGGGCTCACTGCGGAGTGTTGCAGACATAGGGTTTACCCTCCCTGCACCGGGCGGAGAGGAAGGACCATCCCCCCACGTTTTCCCGCCCGGTGTTCTTATTATATACACGATATAATAAGGGAGAGGCAAGAGAAAAATGCAGTTTTTCACACAGATAATGGCGGTTTCCCGCCAAAAATTACCCTTGCATCCGCCCCCTCAAAACCCCAGCCTTTCGTTCGACCTGCCAGCGGCAGGGCGAAAGGCAGCGCAGCGACGCCTTTCGTCCCGACACCTTCAGATCCGCCAGCAACGCAGCGCAGGTCTAGCACTACAGTTGTTTTTTTAGATGAGAGGCATAAGCTACCGCTTGGTGAGTTCTTCGAAAGCGTGACCAGTGGAGAATATGGTCGAGGGAAATCTGCTGCTGCGTTAATCTGACGATAAGACGCCGGATTTCCTGAATGGACCACCGGATCAGGCCTGGTAAGCGTTCGATAGTCTTTTTTTGGGAGGTCTGGCATTTGCTTCTGCCCTTACACCGGCCATCAGAGCATAGGCCAGCATGACGAGGGATACGTGACGATGCCAGCCATGCCAGGAACGGGTTTCATTGTGATCGAGGCCGAATTCGTTCTTGGCCGTTCTGAAACCTTCTTCGATCCGCCAACGCGTTCCCTCGACCTGAACGAGTTTTTCAAGCGTTGTTCCCGTAGGGCACCAGACAGTGAAATATGCGAGATCCCCATCAGTCGGATTTCGACGCACGAGCAGCCCCCGGATCCAGGCTCTGCCATCGCCTGCCGTATAGTCTGCTCCGTTGAGTTCGGCGAGCGGACACCATAGCCAGTCATACTGGCGCTCGCCTTTTGTTCCGTGTCCGGCCGACAGGGAGACCCAGGCTTGTTCCGGAGCATTCCGGGCGATGTCACGGGCTTCTCCTGCAACGGGTCTTTCTCCCAGGCCCCAGGAATTGAACCAGTGGTTTCCTGCCACGCCCAGGACATAGCCCTTTGCAGCATGCCGCAACCCCATCTCGATCTCTCCCACGCCATAAACACTGTCAGCAGCAACCCATTCAAAAGAAAGGCCCGCCCGAAGGCTGCGCTCGATCATCTGTCGGGCCAGAGAGGGTTTGGTCGCGAATGCTACGTCTGTCGGGACAGAGGCTGAAGACAGCCGTGCCGGATCCGAGGTCCAGGCTTTGGGAAGATACAGGGCACGATCCACAAAAGCATGACCCCGGGGGGAGACATAGGCTGCAAACACACCGATTTGACAGTTCGTGATCTTGCCTGCCGAACCTGTATACTGGCGTCCCACGCCGCAGGAAGCCTTGCCCTTCTTGAGGAAGCCGGTCTCATCAATCACAAGGACAGCATCCTCATCGCCCAGGGTTTCCTGAACATGATCGCGGACAATGTCACGCAGGCCGTCTGCGTTCCACTGCGTTCGGCCCAGTAAGGCCTGCTGACGCCAGGGACCTCCATCGCCAGCCGCTTCAGCACGTTGCCACCCTGTCTTGCGTGGCAGATTACCCAGAAGGGTTTCCAGATAATGCTCCGCCGAGACCGCAACCCGGGCCTGGCCAAACAGGGGACGCATCTTTTCCTTGACCGTTCGCAGTCCTGTAACCAGCAGCGACAGCGTCTCTTCAACAGATGCTCCGCCCGTCATCATGTTCCATTCCATGGAAATGCATGGAATCATACTTTATCTCGAAAAACAACTGTAGTGCTAGGGGTCATCTCAGGGGACCCGTCTGCACGGAGCGACCAAAGGGAGCGCAGGAAGATGGGGTGGATGATCCCCTAGACCGGAGCGAGGCTGCTGGCACCAGCGCAGCCCCCCTTGGGGGGGCGAGCACCGGGGGGACATACCGGGCTTCCGATCGTTACCCGGATGGGCGGAGACAGACGGCGACCGCAGCGCAGCGCAGGGCGGCGGCTGGCTCCGGTGAGTTGGCCGGGAGACAGGTGCAGCGCACCTGGCTCGCGGCCTTACGAACTAGAGCGGAGATCAAGCCCCCGAAAAAACCCGCACGCGCATCGCTGATCTTTGAGGGATAAATCCATTCGTCACGAAAGAATTTCATTGACGAATCAATGATACCCCATTTATCAGAAAGAAATCAGCGAGGAATCAGACCGATATGGCGAATATCTTTGAAGACCCCAAAAAGGCAGCCAGAAAGGCACAACTCTTTGAAGCTGGCATTCATGCGTTAGAGAATGACGGATGGCAGGTCGAGAAAATCCCCGGCTTCGGAAAAGGAAGCGTTCGGAAGATTACAAAAGGCAGCCAGGAACGAATCGTATCAATCAGGACGACGCAGGATCAATGGATTGCGTTTCCGAGGAATGATGCCGGTGATGCCTGGGTCACGTTGTCCGATGTGGATGCGATCGTGGCCGTTTCTGTAGATGACAAGGAAAATCCGCGCTTTGCGCAGGTGCATCTTATTGAAGGTGATGAAATGCGCGCGCGCTTCGACCGGGCATATCAGGCTCGGATCAAGGCCGGACATAGTGTACCGAAAAAGCGGAGAGGGATCTGGATTTCACTCTACGATGAAGAAGCCAGCAGCCCCGTTTCGCGTGTGGGAGCTGGTGCTGGAATAGCTCATAAGCCGATCGCGCGCATACCTCTGGCAGAACCTGGTCTTCCTGCCGAACAGGAAAAGAAGGAGGCCGGTCATGCCGGCACCGATTTGCGGCCACTTTCCATAAGCGATGCGAAGAAAAGTCTGTCGATGTTTCTCGGGGTGCCGGAAGAATCCATCGAGATCATCATACGATCCTAGAGACAAGCGTGTTGCAGTGAGGTCGCTCAATGGCATCGCGCGCCGACGCCGCGATGCGCTTCCGTGGAGCGAACCGCGATATTTAGGACACGCTAGAGGATACACTAAAGGGCACGTCACAGGATACGCACGGAGCGCGGTTTCCGTTTATGCTTGACTCCCGCCGTGTATCAGCTTAAAAGCCCACTTAATATGGCCGTCTCCGCTGTTGTGCTGCGCGCAAGCTCAGGACATCAAGGGACGGCCTTCTTTATTTTTAGGCACATGCGTCCGCCTTATACCAAGCCCCACCTCAGTTTTGCCGATCAAGTTGATCTCCTGATAAACCGGGGCTTGGGAGTGACAGACCGGACCAAGGCGATCCATCACCTTCAGCGCATTGGTTACGGGCGTCTGGCACCGTATTGGGAGCCTTTCGAACAGAACGGCCCCGATCCTCGCGATCCGTCCCGCATCATTCGCACCGACCAGTTCCGACCGGGTGCTGAGTTTCGCCACGCAGTCGATCTTTACCTGTTCGACAAGCAGCTCCGTCTTCTGTTCCTAGACGCAATCGAGCGGATTGAGGTGGCATTGCGCGTGGATCTGGCACACACGCTCGGAAAGCGCGATCCGTGGGCACATCTCTCGCCAGCTTTCCTCGACACGCGCCGAGCGAACACACCATTCCACGACGGCACACGCCACCAGAATTGGCTCGACAAGGCCAATCAGTCGATCCGACGTTCGAAGGAAAGCTGGGTAAAGCAGTTTTTCGACACCTACAGCTCGCCCCTGCCGATCTGGATGGCCGTTGAGACTTGGGATTTCGGCACGCTTTCTTGGCTTCTATTCATGGCGCACCCACGGGACCGCTTCGCGATCGCGTCACGATACGGTCTGCTTCCCGATACGCTGGTGAGCTGGATCAGGTGTCTTGCGTTCGTCCGCAACATCTGTGCCCATCATTCCCGCTTATGGAACTCGCCGATCATCAATCAGCCCAATGTTCCGAAAGAGCAGGAGGCACCCACAGTCGTTCATATCGGAACGGAAGTCGTGCGGCGAACTCGTGTTTATGGTGCGGCAGCCGTGGCAAGCTGTCTCGTCAAGGAGATCAGCGCCGGCACATCATGGAGCCGCCGGATGAAAGCGCATTGGATCGACTTCCCGACAATGCCTCTTGCAAGGGCCAGCCAGGGCGGCTTTACCGCGCCGTGGGACACGCTTGAGATCTGGACCTAGACCCTTCCATTCTTCTGTACTCGCGGCTGGTCCGGTGCTAGAATCTGGTTATGGGCAGGACCGTCATGAAATCCAGACAGTCGAAAAAATCCGCCGCCTTGCATAAGGTGGCCCAGCTCGCGTTGTTCCCGCTTACGGCACGTCTTCGGCGCATTCGACCGGAGCTGAATGAATGGCGCTTTTACGCGATGTCCGTTCAACCTGACCTGTTCGGCGGCGCGGCGCTCGTGCGGCAGTGGGGCCGGATCGGCACGACGGGATCGCAGTGTCTCGATCTTTATCCGGACGAAGGTACGGCCATCAATGCGCTGTCGAAAATGGTCCGTTATCGGCAGAAACGCGGCTATACGCTCGCCGTTGGTCAGGATTAACTCAGGGGCAGTGTGGTTCCTGCATGGCCCTGCGACAAACTCCATTCATTGAGCGAGCTGCACCATGCTGACACGAGGGTTTCACTCGTGTCAGCATCAGTTACCGCTTTCCACGCAGCATGAGTCGTTTGTTGAAATCTCAGGCTTGCGAGCGGGCTATCTTAAATCCGAAGCGCGGGAAGTGGACGACGACTGTCCCGGCATTCTCCTACTCGTTTTCTTATTCACTGGACGGTGATAATAATGCAATCAAGATAATGATTGCATTGTGATAGCATCTCGGTGCAATCATTCTTCTATCGAAGGAGGATGATCCTGTGCCAAGTCTGACAATCAGGAATTTAGACGACACTCTTATCAATGCTCTGAAGCGCAAGGCCGGGGCGTCGGCCCGATCCGTCGAAGCCGAACTGAGAATTGCGCTGAAGGCGTGGGCAGACCAGCCCGCCATGATGCAGGTCGAGGCAGTTTCACAACGCTTGCAGCAGGCGATTGCCCTCGCAGAAAACGGACGAGCAAGCGATTTCTCGACACGTCCACCATATAGCGCCGCGCGCCTGGCTGACGCGATCGGAGAAGATCACGTCACGCCTGTTGCACAATGGATTGAGGGGATAGCTGAGCCCAGCCTTTCCCAACTCAAGACCATTGCCGCTTACTGCTCGGTATCGGCAGACTGGCTGGCTTATGGCGAGGGCACCCCATATCTTTGCGAGTATGACCGAATTCCAGAGAATGCCGGTCAAGGGGTCCTGTGGCTGCTCGATGCAGACCCCAAAACCCTGAAAACACACCTTCAGGGGCTACGGTTCATCCGATGCGCCGGCGAACGCGGTGGATTGCTCCTGGTGAAACAGTGGGCCGACAAGGATCTGGTTATCCGCACGCCTTACGTTGTATCCGAGGACACGGGCGGGGGCGGTCGGAGTTCCCTGCGTAATCTTACTCAGGTCTGGCACCTGCTTTATCAGGTCTACAGCGAGTGCGATCTGGCCCCGGATCTCGCAATCACGAGCCACATCGCAAGCGAGCGCACCTACCGCCAGCTTCAGGACGGTTGGCACAACCCGTCAGCACTGCTTCACGACCTGCCCTCCCAGCCGTGGTGGGAAGACATTTGGGATTCCAATGAGTTCGCACGGAGCAATTACTGGCCGGGATGGAAAAAGCTCTGCACGGATCTGTACGAAGAAATTTCTGACAGTAAGAGCGCATCGAACATTCGGGAGTCGATCGAAAGCGGTGAGCATCCGCTTTTGAAAGAAATCGAGAACGCAGCCCTTCTAGGGAAGCTCGATACGTGAAACAGTTCGCCTGTTACTTCAGACCAAATACATCTGTTGTGCAAAATCTATATGATCTCAGGCCCGCGCATATTGGATGGTGGCAAGTTTTTTTCGTTTGTCCGCAAATGAATAATAATAAAATCTGTTTCCATCACCTGCACCGAAACGATAACGTCGGATCAGAATCATCAAGCAGACAAACAAGCCTTGCGTCACACGCAATATGCTGAACAACGTAGCAGGGAAGAGAGGGATCGGACGAATGAGCAAACGCAAATCACCGCCTGAACAGAGTGAGCTTGTGCTTTCTCCGACAACCGCGCGCGTCATCCAGCTCTCGGCCGAAATCCAGGCAACACCGCCTGACGACATTGAGTTCATGCACACGGTCCTCTGCCAAGTCGGGCTCCCCCGCAAAAGGACGAAGGAAACGCGCTTCGAGCGAAACAATGGCAAGGCGTCCCTGCTCATTACAGCCGGCGAAATGTACAACGACGGTCATTGGGAAAAGCTCTTCGTTCCTTATGGGACAAAGCCGCGCCTGGCCCTCTTCCATATCAGTACCGAAGCCATCCGGACCAAATCGCGCACTGTCGCGGTCGGCCGGACCATCAGCGAATTCATGAAACGGCTGAACATCAGCCAAAACGGCCCATCCCGTGAGGCATTCAGGGCACAGATGAACGCCTTGTGCGCCTGTGAAATGAAGCTCGGTTACGGGTCGCGCAATCTGAACGCCCGACCGGTAGACGAATTCGATGCGTGGACCAAAAACCTCGCTAAAGACAGCACAATCGAACTGTCCGAGAAATTCTGGCACGAGTTAAAAGAAAACGCCGTCCCCCTTGATCCTCGTGCGCTTGAGGGCTTGCAGCATTCCGCACTGGCACTCGACATCTATACGTGGCTTGCCCATCGGCTTCATCGCGTGCGGGGATCTGGCGAACGGCTCACCTGGTCCAACCTTCGGCTACAGTTTGGGCAGGAATATACGGACGACAAGAATTTCAAGAAGGCATTCCTGATAGCCTTGCGACAGGTTTCGGCTGTTTATCCGGATGCGAAGCTAGAACAGGTTCGAACGGGTCTGAGGCTGATCGCATCGCCGCCCCCTGTCCCGCGACAGACCGTTGTCTCTTTTCAAAAAGTAATTGGGTCAGAGGCTTAACTCAAAAATTCGGGTATAATGGGCGGTGCAATCACCACCCTTTGGACAGCGTGTCTCCCGGTTTATCACGGTGCAATCACCACCCTTTTGGGAGCGATTCCGACATCCTCGGTGCGGTGCAATCGCCACCCCTTTGCGTCCGATTCGCCCTCAGAAACAGACGGTGCAATCGCCACCCTTTTTCCAAGCGGATCTCCGCAGGAAAGACGGTGCAATCACCACCCCTTTTATCCGCCTCACAGCCACCAAAAACACGGTGCAATCGCCACCCTTTTTGGAGAAAGGCTCGCCTCTGTGGATAAAAAAGTTATCCCGGTGCAATCGCCACCCGGATGCGGTGCAATCACCACCCCAAAAGACGGTGCAATCGCCACCCGTAAGGACGGTGCAATCACCACCCCCCTAAAACCGGTATGATTCCCGATAAATAAACCGATAGGTTTTTCCGGTAGTTGCCTGCGGTTTTCCGGTGGATTTGTGGACAGTCGCCCAAGGGCGAACGCTCGAAGCGTGTGGACAGCTCTTCGACCTGCCCACACGCTCCGGCTCTGACCACAAGTCCACCGGACAACTTCAATAAGATTTTTTTTGATAGATTTAAGGGGAGGGCGCCGCTCGCCTTCGGCGCGGCGCTATGCGCAGACCTGGGAGGAAACGAAGAATGGGTTTTCTGAGAGACATCCTGATTATCAGGGAGCGAAAACGACTGCGACGCGAGAAAGCCGCTGTCGCTAAGCGATTAGCTGTCTCCCCGATGTTCAAGAACACATTCGCGGCTGATCGGGTGCTCGCTGATCGTATGCGATCGAACGGGGTTCCGCGGTGGAAACGAGCCCTCATGATCTTCTTACTCAGATAGTGCCCAGGAAGCAGCACATGGTCATATCCGGCCTATAAGCCGTTCTGATGCGAGTCTGTTTTTTCGCGGGATACTCTCCCCCTAGGCAGGGTCATCGTCTGGACAGTGAGGCCACCAAGACGATCGTCTCCGTCTAGAGGGTTATCGACATGACACCCGAGGATATTAGCCGCGAACCGACGGACTATGACCGCGCCGGCATGGGCTGGTGAAATAATCTGGGTGAGGCCACGCGGCATTTTTGGACGAACTCGCTGGCAATACCGTTCGGACTGTTGACACCAGGCAGACATTCAAACGTGAAACCGGTTGGGAAACAGCAGCGGTGAGGGCGGGCCGGTACGACAATGCCGTTCTCCTCCTAAAAATAGTGTCTCATAAGACGATCGTTAAACGGACACTTTCAAAAGACGTGACAGCGGAACGAAAACCCTACACAAAGTTCGTCTCATAAGGGTGGTACGGTAATAATCTCAATAGAGGGGGGCTTTACGTTACATGATGCTGATCGGTTACGCCCGTTGCTCACGGGACACACAGGATCTGGCCGCGCAACGCGCTGCCCTCGCTACTCTCGGGGTGGATGAAGATCGCATCTATGTCGATTTTGGATATTCTGGCACGAAGCGGGAGCGGCCGGGTCTTGACCAGGCACTGGCTGCGGTAAGGCGGGGTGACACGCTTGTCGTGCCGAAGCTTGATCGCCTCGCCCGATCTGTTCCCGATGCGCGAAGCATTGCCGAAATGCTGACCTCCAAAGGGGCGAAGCTGGCAATCGGCTCGAACGTCTATGATCCGACTGACCCAATGGGCAAGATGTTCTTTAACGTCTTGGCAACATTTGCCGAGTTTGAAGTCGATTTGGTGCGACAGCGAACACGCGAAGGCATGTTAATTGCCAAACAAAAAGGTAAACTAAAAGGCAAAAAGCCAAAACTTAGCGTAAGGCAACAGCAAGAATTACGCAGAATGCACGAAACTGGTGAGTATTCTATCAGTGATTTAGCTGATGTATTCTCTATTTCTCGCCCAACAGTATACAGAACCATCAAACGAAACGTGGAATAATCGTTTATAACGACTTTTTCCGTATTTATAATAACCGTACGAATATACAAAGTGATACAAATTTATTTTGAGTATGAACGGCATTTCAGCACCATTTTTGCCACGAAAAAAAAGTGAAAATCCCACATAACAAATATCGTCGTTCACGCCTGATCGTTTTCTTTACATTTGTCACAATTCCGTGATGTTCGACAGAAGTCGAACGTAATTTGTTCTGAATTCCCACGGATTACCGCTGTTCGAGATCATTTCATCAGCCTGAACGACTTCTCGGACCAAGGCTTTTTTTGTTGCGGCTCGTGAGAAAAATTCGATATTTCTACAAGGCAAGATATTTCGATGCGGTCAGATCGCTGACGATCGGGTGTCTCAAACGAGAGGTTTCGTCCTTGCCATGCGAAATTCTTCGGCCTTGCCAAAACTTAACGCCCCGGTTTGTTTTCCTGCTGGGCCTCTCCGCGTTCAGGAGAAGGCTATTGTAGGAAGGGGGATTGTCACTTGCTGGAACCGTTCGAGCTGGCAGACATCAAGGCCGGACTTCGGGACGGCGGGAAAATTTTGGGCGTTTTCATCGTCGCACGACCGGACAGCGATGAAGGACCGGTCTTCGTGGTCTATTTCCGAACGGACTGGACACAAAGCCGCACGTTCAGGATTCTTTCCAGGTTCCGAACCGAAGGCGTACGAACGTACAAGAATCTCGGCAGTCTCTATAAGACCATCCGCAGCATCGGCTACGACGGACGGATCACGATTTATCCGTCTGGCGACAACGCGCTTCATACGTTCGTGGGCGTCCTTCCTGAAGATCTCGGCGACCATCCCGCAGATATGGTCACGTCGGAAGGCGACAAAGAGTAATCTAAAAACCGCACACTTTGCTGCTGCCGCGTTATTATTACCGCTCGCAGCGGGCGAAGTGTGCGCGCAGCCTTTGGCAATAAAGGATTTCGGGCAGCTCGCGCTGAAATGCGGTCCGAATGTCGCGCCTATTACTTTGGCCTCGATCGCGCAGACTGAATCAGGGTTTGATCCATTTCTGGTTCACGACAACAACACGAAAAAAGCGTTCAATCTGGAAACAGATGCCGAAGCTGCGGAGCTGGCAAGCCGACTGATCTCGATCGGCCATTCGGTCGATCTTGGGCTTATGCAGATCAATTCGCATAACCTGCCCGCTCTTGGATTACGGGTTCAGGATGCGTTTGACCCCTGTGTTTCGATAGGTGCGGCGTCGATTATCCTATCCGATACCTATGTTGGCGGTGAGAGCCACGAGGCGCAGCAGAAGGCGCTTCGGGTAACAATCTCCCGATACAATACCGGAGATGCACAGCGCGGCTTTACGAATGGCTATGTGGGCAAGGTGGAAGCATCTGCCCGCAAGGTTGTTCCTGCGCTCGATGTAGGCATGGGTCAGAGCGGCGTGCCGGCCGCTCCCCAGCCGCAACAGGTTGCTGTTCCTACTGATCCAAACGCCCCCCCGGTGTGGGACGTGTGGGGCAGCTTCGAATACAGCACAGCGTCTGACACCAAGAAAAAAGGAAATGATCCTCGGGCTTCAGATGCGGTGTTGTTTGTCCAGGCTAGGGATGGTTCGGCCGTTTTTCCTCAACTGAGCAAGGAATAAGATATGCTGTCGTCCAGTCATTACGTTGCAGTTCGTAGTCCACGCTTGAAGGCGGGTCTGGTTGCATGGGTGGTTTTTCTATCTGTTCTTCCGGCAGTGGCCCATGCACAGACTGTTTCTGGTGGTTCAACGCCCACACAGATGATTAACAATATCTGCACATTCATCTTGGGTGATTTCGGCAAGAGCATTGCTGTCGTCGTACTCGCGGCTGCCGGATTGATGCTGGCATTCGGCCGTCTTTCGTTGGGTATATTCGCCGGAATGGTTGGCGGTATCCTCTTAATGTTTGGCGCGGCCTATCTCGGGTCCATGGTTACCGGGTGACTCATGGAAAAATTGGAAGAAGACACCCTCTTTCTTGCAGCAACCCGTCCGGCGCTATTGGCAGGGGTCCCTCTGCCGGTAGCTGCACTATTGCTGACGATGATTGGGCTCATAATGGTCCTTCTTCAAAACCCACTATATGAAGCAGTAATGGTTCCGCTTTGGTTCGGATCGCGAATACTTGTCGCGAGAGACTATAATGCGGTTGGCGTGGTAGTTTTGTTTTTGAAGACGGCCGGACGTTCTTTGGATAGTTCCTTGTGGGGCGGGGCATCTGTCAGCCCAAATCCGCTGAAGGTTCATAAACGGGGGAGGGGCATCGTGTGATGTTTGGCAATCCCGGTTATGGCGAACGCTCAGGTGAGATTTATCTTCCGTATGTTGGGCACATTACGGAAAATGTCATTCTGCTTCGTGATGGATCAGTTATGGCAATGGGCTACGTCAAAGGCGTTCCCTTCGAGCTGGAAGATACTGTCGTCCGTAATGGCCGCAAGCGCAATATGAATACTGTCCTTCGGAATATCTCCGATGATAACGTAACAATTACGACTCACATGGTACGGCATTCGGATGTGCCGGGATTGCCAAAGACGCATTTTAGGTCAGATTTTGCGTCGAGACTTCATGAAGATTACAATAGAAGAGTTCTAAAAGATCGTTTGTTTAGAAACGACTATTTTCTCTCTGTTGTGGTGACTCCCCGGAATGCACTCGGCAAGATGGGCAGCAAGCTCTTTCGGGTGGGTAAAGGCGAGGCGACAGAGGCCAGTGACGCGACAGTCAGGCAGCTTGAAGATGTCTGGCAGATCGTTTCGTCTGCTCTCGACAATTATAGCGTGCGGCGCCTGGGGCTGCGTGAGCATGATGATGTCGTCTTCACTGAAATCGGCGAGGCGTTGCGTCTCATCATCTCTGCACGCTGGATGCCTGTCCCGGTTGTATCGGGACATCTTGGAGCGTCCATTTACACGGATCGGGTAATCTGCGGCAAACGTGGCTTCGAAGTTCGTTCTCTGGATCGGAGCTATGTCGGTGGCATTTTTTCGTTCCGTGAATATCCGGCCAAGACCAGGCCCGGAATGTTGAATGCCCTGCTCAGTGTGGGTTTTCCCCTCGTGGTAAGTCAGTCCTTTGGCTTTCTGACACGCTCACAGGCTGATGAAAAGCTGACGCTGAAGGGTAATCAGATGGTAAGCGCAGGTGACAAGGCGACCAGCCAGATCGACCAGCTCACGGATGCCGTAGATAAGCTCATATCGAATGAATTTGTCTTCGGATCGCATCATCTTTCATTGGCAGTTTATGCTGATACCCTTGCGCAGCTAGGCGATAATGCTGCTCGTGCGCGGGCACGGCTGACCGATGCCGGTGCAGTAGTCGTACAGGAAGGTATCGGCCTAGAGGCCGCATTCTGGTCACAGTTGCCCGGAAATTGGGAGTACCGCACCCGTCCCGGCGCTATCAACAGCAATAATTTTGCCTGCTTTTCGACCTTTGACAATTTTCCGGCAGGAGCACGCGAAGGCCATTGGGGCACGGCAATCGCCCGTTTTCGGACGGATGGTGCGACGTCTTACGATTATGTGCCTCACGTCAAGGATGTGGGCATGACGGCGATCTTTGGCCCGATCGGCTCGGGCAAGACGACCCTGCTGACATTCATTATGGCGATGATGGAACAGGCGCTCTCTGAGGTGAACGGTGCCGTCGTATTCTTCGACAAGGATCGGGGAGGGCAGCTTCTGGTCCTTGCTACTGGTGGCACGTATCTTGTTCTCAAGCGTGGTGTTTCCTGCGGCCTTGCGCCGTTGCGTGGCCTGACGAACACGCCCGAGGATCGGGAGTTTCTGCGGCAGTGGCTCACCGGGCTGATTGAGAGTGACGGCAAGGACACGGTCTCGTCAGAAGATGCAAAGCGACTGCAACGGGGGATCGAACGGCAGATGTCCTATCCCGTCGAAATGCGCTCACTTGCTGGATTGCGCCAGTTCTTGATGCACGGGCCAGAAGAGGGAGCTGGTGCCAGGTTGGAACGCTGGTGCAGAGGCGGCGCATTGGGATGGCTGTTCGACGGCGAAACCGATGAAGTGGATCTGTCGAGTGCCATAACAGGCTTCGATCTGACGGCTTTTCTCGATCATGACGAAATATGCGCCCCGACGGCTGCGTATCTGCTCTATCGGATCGAGAAGGTGGTTGACGGCCGACGTTTTCTTATGAGCTGCGATGAATTTAGGGCCTATCTTTTGGACCCGAAATTTGCCGCTGTAATCGACAAGTTCCTGCTGACCGTTCGTAAAAACAACGGGATGCTGATTTTGGCGACACAACAGCCGGAGCACGTTCTGGAATCAAAGCTGGGTTCGTCGCTCGTTGCGCAGTGCATGACAAAGATTCTCTACCCGTCTCCCACGGCTGACCGGCACGCCTACATCACGGGACTAAGCTGCACCGAGGGCGAGTATCGTGCTGTACGGGAAGGGATGGTGGGTGATCCCAAACGGTTTCTCATGAAGCGGGAAAACGGCAGCGTCATTTGTGAATTCGATCTGTCCTCCATGCCGGAATACATCGCGGTACTGTCCGGCCGCGCCAATCGAGCGAATTTTGCCGAACGGTTGAGGGCAGAATACGGGGCCGATCCGAGCCAGTGGCTCGACCATTTCATGGCCCGTTACCACGAAGCGAAAGACTGAGGCGAGGGAGGGCACGATGAAGGCATATAGTCTGGTTGCAGTGGTATGGTTTTCTCTCATTGGAGCGGATGCCGCCCATGCGCAGGTAGCTGTATTTGATAATGCAAGCATTGCGCAAAGCGTCACCAATACCACAAATGAAATCAATCAGATGATGGACGAGCTGAAGCAGCTACAAGCGCAATATCAGCTCCTTCAGAACATTCCGAATGTTGCAACGGGGATGCTGACGACTTTCAACAGCGCCAATCTGCAAAATCCTCTGCCGACAGTTACACAAGCAACCGGTCAGATCACGGGAGCAACCAATACACTGAATAGCTATGGTCAGTCATTTATGAGCCTGAACAGGTATTCAGCTACGGGAACAGATCCAGTTGCGCAGTCATATCAGCAGAGAGAAACTTCTTTAGCAAACATTCAAGGTATAGCAGCGCAGAACCTTGATTCTATTAACCAGCGCCTCGCTTCGCTTGATGAAATGAAGCAGGAACTGTCGAACGCAAAGGATATTACGCAGGTCAGCACGATTAACGGTCGGATAGCCGTCGAGAATCAGGCCATCCAGGCACAGGCGGCTGCGGCCCAAAATCTTCAGACTCTCTCTATGGCGCAGATCCGAAATCAGGAATTGCAGGAGCAAGAGGCGGCGCGGAAGGACGACGAAGCGACCGCTGCTTATTTCCCTGCGGCCATCCAGTGAAGGGATATGCTGTGAACGGTTACAAGACCCTTGTTGTGGCATCTTTGGGCGTGCTTGCGAGTGGTGTGGCTTCTGCTCACCCGTTACCCAATGCCGCGGAGCATACAGTGGAATGGTATTCATCGCACGCGGCCGAACGGCGTCAGGTAAACCGTGAGTGCATGAACGACCGGACGTATGAGAATTATCCGGATTGTAGGAATGCCGTTGCGGCTGAGACAGGTGCCGAAGCCCCGGCCCAGCCAGCAACGGACGACATGACGCAGCCGGGTTATTACGTGGACAAGCGGCAGCGTGACATCGTGCTGGCTTTGTGCGGGGTGAACCATCCTCCCCCGGCCGCCGTATGTAGCGCAGCAAGAAACGCAGCCTCGGCAGCCAACAAAAAGGGAAGCGGTCGGCAATAGACGTGAACTTAAAGACGGTGCGCCGTTGACGCGGGGTAAAGACTATGACGACGCCATTTGAAGACTTCGACACAAGCCTACGGACAGCTTTTTCGACCGGGACATCGAATGTCATCAGCCAAGGACTGTCTGCTGTGGCGTCCCCGTTCACGGCGTTGATTGTTCTGTGGGTGATTGTCCAGGGCGTACTCGTCATGCGTGGTGATCTGGATGCCAGACGCGGCATATCAAGGATTATTCGGGTGACGCTAGTTTCCGCATTCATCTTGGAAGCTGGCATATACAACGGTTACGTCGTGAATCTTTTCCAGACTGTGCTTCCGACTTGGGCTGCGAGTTCGGTATCCAGCTCTACGGCTTCGACACCTAAATTGCTGGACGACATCTGGAACAGCCTCGTCAATTATTCGGCAACAATAGATAAGCAACTTCATTGGTTTCAGGTTGTCGATCTGATTGAGCTGGCAATGATAGCGATCGCAGATGGTACGATGCTGACAATAGCTTTTGCCATCTACATCTGCTCAAGCCTCATGACTGCGGTGATTCTGTCTCTCGGTCCATTCGTCATTGCAGGTTTCCTATTCGATGCGACAAGAAATATTTCCGAACGATGGATAGGAAAGCTGGTGGGCCTCGCTCTCCTGTCATTGCTTGTTGATGTTACGATGATAATCGTGGCGACAGGCATACGGACTTATATGTTGGCCTGTAATCTTAATGCAGTTTCTGCTGCGGGAACGCCGGGTATTGCCATTCAGATTATGGAACAGACGGCGATGTTTATTGCCGTATCGACCTTTATTCTTATTTCGTTGCCGGCTGCTGCTGCTTTTATCGGCGGGGGAGTATCGCTCAATCCTGCTGGGGCAATCCTGAATACAATCATTGGCGGCGCAACGGGTGGTGTTGGGACTGTCGCAAAGGCAGGGGCCAACATCGGCAGGAAGTCTTCTAATAAATAACTAAGTTAAGTTTTAACATTACTAGGGGAGTAAGACGGATGGCAAAGATCCGTATAAGTATTTCTGTACTCATGCTCTCTGTTTTATCGGCGTGCGCAAGTCACGATCCGGTCCCAAAATGCAAAGGACCGACATTTGCTCTGAACTCGGGGCACTGGAAACCGACAGAAGCGGACCTCAAAAAGCCAAAGGAGATTGGGCATAAATGACAGATCAGAAATTTGTCCCGCCCGTTCCGAAGGAAAAGATGGCGGAATATTATGAGCAGGTCGAGAATTTCCAGAAGTCGCGAGCGCGCGCGGTCGTCAAGATCAATAAGTACCTGACGATCGGCTTAGGAATTTCATTGCTGGCTAACGTCGGCTTGGCCTGGTCGGTTGCTTCGCTGTTGCCGTTGGAAAAGCTGGTGCCCATGCCGTTGTGGGTTCGCCCGGACGGAACGGTTGATAGCGAGATCTCCATGTCACGCTTGCCGAAGACAATGGACGAAGCAGTCGTCAATGCAGCGGTGTGGCAATATGTTCGGCTGCGCGAGGGCTATACATATGCCACGGCGCGCTATGCCTATGACACGGTTTCTCTCATGAGCAACGAACAAGTCAGAGAGCAATATCAGTCGTGGTTTAATTTCCCCAACCCCAAGAGCCCACAGGTAACGGTTGGAAAAAGGGGCCAGATCGACGCCGAACGTCTGTCTCTCGCTCCCATTGGCAATAACGTCATTCAGGTGCGCTTCCGGCGCATTGTGTCGATGGAGGGAGCGCGCCCACAGACGACGACCTGGACCGCGACTATGCAGATTCAGAGGGTCACGGATCTTCCGGCCAGTGCCCGCTTGGCAAATCCGGGCGGTGTGATCGTCACGTCCTATCAGTCGTCGGAGGATGGGGTATGATTCAGCGTCTCGCAGTTGCTGCCTTCCTTGCAGCGACCTCTCTTTCGGTCGTGCCCGCATTTGCAGAGCAAGACCCTCTACCCAGCCGTCATGACACGCGAATGCGGTACGTGCCTTATGTAGCGGATCAGGTTGTTCATCTTTCGACTGCCGTGGGGGCGACACTGGTGGTTGGTTTCAGTCCTCATGAAACCGTCGATCGCGTCGCAGTGAGTGACAGCATACATCTGAAGGCAGCCCCGGCAGGGAACTATCTTTTCTTCAAAGCGACACAGGGGCTTGGCCTTCAGCCTGTTATCGTGTTGACACGAAACGATACCGGTGCCGAGCGGCGATACGTCTTTGAAGTGACGACAGTTGCAAGTGCGTCGCTCGCGAATGCGACGGACGGCGTTTACTACAGCGTGCAGTTCACTTATCCCGCTGATGAAGCCGCAGCGCGTCGTGCAGCCGTCCTGGCCCGGCAGCAACAGGAGCGGGCTCAGGCCGAGGCACGAGCAAAAGAGTTGGAACTTCAGCTCGCGCATGAAAGGATGGAACGGGAAACAAAAGACCCGAATTTCGGTCCCAAGAATTGGAAATACATTGCTCAGGGTGATCGTTCTATTCTTCCTATCGAAGTATGGGACAATGGAAACATCACTGTTTTCCGGTTTCCGGGGAATGTGCGTCTTCCCTCGCTTTTCACGATCAATCCGGACGGCAAAGAAGCGACTGCCAATTATAGCGTGAAGAACGATCCGGCTGGGTGGGGAACACTGATGATTGCCGATCATCTCGCCCCAGCATGGCGTCTGCGAGATGGAAACACCGTCTTGTGCGTCTTCAACAAGGCATTTGATCCGGTTGGTCGTAACCCAGGCACAAATACCATCAGCCCGAACGTGGTCCGCACGCTGAAGGAGGCCGCCCAATGAGCGACGAACAAAACAACAATAGTGGAATTAACGACGGCGGCTCTCTCGTATCAAACAACAATCGACGCGAACTAAACGCATGGCAAAAGGTTGGCATTTTCATACTCGTTGTCGTAGTTGCGCTGGGTTTTATTTGGCTTCGTGCTCTCGATAGAGCGAAGAAAACAGAGGAACAGAATAATCAGCCTGTCGTAGCGGCTGGGACGCACATGCGCAGCGCACCGCTGACACCGCCACCTGCTCTTACAGACCAAAATCTGCCAATGCCGCAGCAAGCTCCGCAGCGGTTTTTTATGCCTGCGCAAGCAACGCATCACGAGGTAACGCCGGCAGAAAGCCCGATTTTTGCCGCGTCAGGAGGCTCGGGGGGAAGCTCTGCACCTCAGCCCGCGTCTGCGCAGGAATCTCCCAAGACGGTGACGGTCAATGGAGCACAGCCCCCGGCCGGACAAGATCCGCAGGGGGATAGGTCACTGGCCGTTCGGCTAAAGCCGACAGTGTTGGAGGAAGCGCGCGCGCGGTTGCTTCCGCACCCGGACTTTCTGGTTACGAAGGGGACAATTATCCCGTGCATTCTTCAGACCAAGCTAAACACTCAACTCGCCGGATACGCGAAATGTGTGATTCCCCTAGATGTGCGGAGCACAACGGGGAATGTGGTTCTCATGGACAAGGGGACGATTGTCACCGGTGAGATGCAGCACGGTTTAATGCGCGGTGAAGACCGGGCATTCGTGATTTGGGATCGGGCAGAGACACCGGAACACGGCATCATTGATCTTGCATCACCCGCGACGGGTGAGCTGGGCGAGAGCGGTGTTAAAGTGACGGTGAACAATCACTGGTGGTCGCGCTTTGGCAGCGCCATTCTTCTAAGCGTGATTCAGGGTGGTCTCGATGCCGGGGTCGAGCTGGCATCCCGGGTTGGTAGCAACAATAGCGGTGCATACTTCAATTCATTCCAGTCAAACGGGCAGACAGTCGCGAATACGGCGTTGCAAGCGGACATCAATATTCAACCAACTGGAGAAAAAGCACAGGGAAAGACGGTCGCTATTTTTGTCGCGCGCGATCTTGATTTCTCGGACATCTATGACCTGAAGCCAACGGTAGGTAGCAATGCTCAATGAAGCAGCGGTACAGCTCCGTTTCCTGATGCAGCCCCTTGCGGGCTGGCTCGAAGACCCGGCGACGGAAGAGATCTGCGTTAATAAGCCCGGAGAGGTTTTTGTTCGGCAGAGGGGTGTGTTTACACAACACGCTCTTCCCTTGAGCTATACGGATCTGGAAGACATCGCGATCCTGGCAGGAGCTTTGCGCAAACAGGACGTGGGTGAACGGCATCCTCTGTGCTCTACCGAGTTGCCAAACGGGGAGCGTCTGCAAGTGTGTTTGCCGCCAGCCGTACCCGCGGGGACGGTGAGCCTGACGATCCGGCGGCCAGGGGGGAGTGTGGCTGCCCTCAGTTCCGTGACAAAGCGGTACAACATTGCGCGTTGGAACCGCTGGGATAAACGGACAGAGGCCGAAGAGAAACGGCACGAAGAGGTTCTGCGGTATTACGATGAAGGCAATTTCGAAGCCTTCCTCGCTGCGTGTGTACGGAACCGTATGACCATGCTGCTGTGCGGGGCGACGGGCTCTGGAAAGACCACGATGGGCCGAACGCTGATTTCGGCCATTCCGCTGCATGAGCGGCTGATAACGATCGAAGACACGTTAGAGCTTGTTATTCCGCACCCCAACCATGTGCGGTTGCTCTATTCAAAGTCGGGAACAGGAATCAGCTCGGTCAGTGCGGAAGACCTTTTGCACGCAAGTCTGCGCATGAGACCGGATCGGATCTTGCCGGCGGAGCTTCGCGACGACGCCGCATGGACATATCTCAATGAGGTCGTATCGGGGCATCCCGGTTCGATTTCTACCATTCATGGCGCAAATCCGGTTCAGGCGTTCAAGAAGCTCTTCTCGCTTATCAAGGGCTCGCCCCAGGGGGCGGCGCTAGAAGACAAAACTCTTGTGGACATGCTCTCCGCCGCGATTGACGTAATCGTGCCCTTCGAGACGACAGGCGAGATCTATTCCATCGGCGAAGTGTGGCTGGCAGCGGATGCGCGCCGTAGAGGCGAGACAGCAGCAGATCTTCTGACGAAATACTGAAAGGAAGCGCACGATGGCGTCAGAAAACAAGTCGATCGTCTTGATCGCCCGGATTATCCTCGGAATTCTGATGGTATTTGTGTCTTGGACCGTTGTCGCGTCTTTTGTTTTTCTGAAGGGAACGGGTTTATCGGGCTCGTTCGAGCATCCTTTCTATCAATGGTGGCTCTATTTTCTGTATGGCCGGGATAATCCGATCGTAGTGCAATGGCTCAAGATCGGCGCGGGGGCAGGCGGTGTTGTGGTTGCGCTGGTAATGCTGGCGGTGATCTTCCGGCGTGGTGCAATCGGCCCTTCTCTGCGCCCGTCCATATTCAGTCGAAGGCAACGGCCTATCCGTGGCGTGACAGAGAATCATGGCTATGCGGACTGGATGACAATGAAGCAGGCCAGGCAGCTCTTTCCACGTCCTTCCGCTGAATATGGAGGTGTCGTTGTAGGCGAAGCCTATCGCGTGGACGAAGACCGGCATGCAAGGGTGCCCTTTCATCCTAAAGAGCCGAAAACATGGGGACAGGGCGGCCGTGCGCCATTGCTCATAGATCCCTGTGAGACAGGATCGACCCACAGTCTGGTTTTTGCCGGACCGGGATCGTTCAAGTCCACGTCGGCCGTCACCACGCTGACCACATGGACGGGCTCTGCCGTGGTGCTTGATCCGAGTACAGAATTGGGGCCGATGCTTCGACCGTTCCGCGAAACGCTGGGTCATCAGGTCTACGAGCTGCGGCTCGGTGGAGATGTTGGCTTTAATGTCTTGGACTGGATCGACATTCGTTCGCCCGAAGCAATCACGAATATACAGGACGTGGTGTCATGGATATGCCGGGAGAGTGGTGCCAAAAAAGACGCCAATAACGAGTTTTTTGACCGGCAGGGCCGCAATCTCGTGACGTGTTTATTGGCGCACATGATGTTTGATCCGGACCTTCCAGCCGAGGAAAAGACCTTGCGGACGCTGAGAAGCGGGGTCTGCACGCCGCAAGAAGAAATGCGGAATCTGCTGAACACGATCCATGCGAGCAGTCCGTGCGCCTATGCGAGCCAGACGGCCGGCGCGCTCAAGGGACTGGTCGATGAGACGTTTTCCGGGGTGTATGGCAATGCCGATGACAAGACAGCCTGGCTCAGTAATCCTGCGTTTGCGGACCTGGTGTCCGGAGACAGTTTTCGCTCGTCAGATCTGGTCGATGGCAAGATGGATGTTTTCGTACAGTTGCCATTGCGGGCTTTGGAAAACACACCCGAAATTGGTCGCACGATTATAGGGGCGTTACTGAATGCCGTTTATGAAGCTGATGGCAATATTCGGAATCGTGTCCTCTTCCTTCTGGACGAAGTCGCACGTCTCGGTCCTATGCGGATCATGGCAACAGCACGGGATGCCGGGCGCAAATACGGTATTACCCTGAGATTGCTCTATCAGTCGGTCGGACAACTCGAAGAACAATGGGGCCGTGAGGGAAAGCGAGCATGGTACGAGGCGGCCGCACATCGGACATATGTTGCGATCTCCGATCTCGATACCGCGAAAGAGCTGGAAGAAACCTTCGGTCAGTATGGTGTCATGGCGACATCCGTGGGCAGCAATACCGGCACGTCGGGGAAAGGCTGGGAAGCGAGCAACCGTTCGCGCGGGGCGAACACGAGCTATCACGAAATCAGCCGCCCGCTGATCCGACGGGAAGAACTGCTGAACGATGTCCGGGTAGATGAAGCGTTTGTGGTGGTGCGTGGTGGTCGTCCGTTGCGTTGCGGGATGCCTATCTATTTTCGACGGCCTGAAATCAGAGAAAAAATAGCGGCCAATCGGTTCAATAAGATCTCGGCCTGAGTGTCAGGGGGACATGAGCAATGTCGGAAACGAACAATGAGAAGCGTCGGGATAAGGCGCGTCAGCAGGGAAGCCAGAAGACAGCCGGTATTGCCGAGGCGCAGAAAGCGGCATCGCGTGAGAATGTCGCTGATCGCTACTGGAAGCAAACAAGCGAAAAGGGACAGACCCCTGGACAGCGGGCGGAGAGCAACAAGCCACGTGCAAAGCCCAAAAGCAGTCCGTAACTAGGAGGCTGACATGCCTGAAGCGGGCTGGCTGTACGTTCTCGAAATTCCGGCATTACCTGGGGTAGTGAAGATCGGGCGCACGTCCAGAGATCCGACGTTACGATGCCGCGGGGTGGGCGGCGCGGATTGCCCCTTTGAGCTGGTTGTCGCGTGGAAGAAACCTGTGCCTGATGCGCAAGCGGCCGAAAAGCAGGCGCATCGGATGCTGGTTGCCAAGCGGCTGCGACGTGCAGACCGGGTGCTTGGTCATGTGGCTTTTGCCCGGTCCCGCGAGTTTTATCGGGCGAATGTCCAGGACGTCACGTCGGTCCTTGAGGTCATTGTTGCTTCTCGCGTGCGCGCGCGATCTTTGCTGCTGGCGGCAGCTCGCCCAGGTCGGTGTCAGCCCTTTCGATCAGGATGGAAAGGGCGACGCAAACTGGCAAGGCATTATCGGCCGACTGGCCGGGCGGCCGGGTTTAATGCGCTCATGGTTCCTATGATGCTTCTTGCTGTCATTATGGCGGTGCGTCCGGATGTGAACTGGCTACCGTGGCCTATAGCGGCTTCGCTCGAATGGCTGGAATCGCTGAGTATGATGCTTTGGTAAAGACAGTGATGGGCGATCAAAAAAAGCCATACAGTAACAGTAGGGCTGTTGATCGGCGGCTTAGGAAGATAAGCGAGGTGTCTGATCTGAGCAGCAAAATTGAGAAAATCGACGGTCATGATCTCCGTTTGCTTGATAGGATACCTTGACTTGTATCCATATATCTGAAAAGCCAGATATATGGATACAAACTCTGCCATTGCCGCACTTAGCGCCCTGTCACAGTCCACGCGGCTGGATATCTTCCGCCTGCTTGTGCGCCATGAGCCGGACGGGCTGCCCGCCGGGGACGTCGCACGCCATCTTGATATGCCGCAGAACACGATCTCGGCCCACCTCGCCACCCTAGCCCGCGCCGGCCTGCTGACCTCGCAACGCCATAGCCGGCTGATCGTCTATCGCGCCTGTCTTTCTCGCCTGCACGACCTGATGCTTTTCCTCGTCAGGGACTGCTGTGCAGGCAGCCCCGAACTCTGCGCGCCCCTGGTCGCAACCCTGTCCTCCTGCTGTCCCTCCCCGGAAGCCCGATCATGACCATCACGATCTACCACAACCCGGCCTGCGGCACGTCGCGCAATGTGCTGGCACTGATCCGCAACAGCGGCGAGGAGCCCCGGATCATCGAATATCTGAAAACCCCGCCCAGCCGTGCGGAACTGGTCAGTCTGATCGCCCGTATGGGCGTTCCGGTGCGCTCGATCCTGCGGGAAAAGGGTACGCCCTTTCACGAACTCGGCCTCAATAATCCGGCCCGGAGCGATGATGCGCTGATCGACGCCATGATCGCGCATCCGATCCTGATGAACCGGCCCATCGTCGTCACCCCGCTGGGTGCGGCACTCTGCCGTCCGTCTGAGGCGGTTCTGGACATCCTGCCCAACCCGCAGAGAGGCGCTTTCGTCAAAGAGGACGGCGAGAAGATCGTCGATGAATCCGGAAAGCGGATCGTCTGATGCTGGCGCTTCTGATTTTCGTTGTCACGCTGGTTTTTGTCATCTGGCAGCCTCGGGGGCTGGGCATCGGCTGGAGCGCAATGGCAGGTGCCGCCGTGGCCCTGGTGGCTGGAGTAATTCACTGGCACGACATTCCTGTCGTCTGGCACATCGTCTGGGACGCGACCTTCACCTTTATCGCGCTGATCGTCATCTCGCTGTTGCTGGACGAGGCCGGGTTCTTCCATTGGGCCGCCCTGCACGTGGTGCGCTGGGGCAAAGGGCGAGGCCGGACGCTATTCCCGCTGATCGTGGTCTTGGGAGCAGCCATTGCGGCTGTGTTCGCCAATGACGGCGCGGCCCTGCTGCTGACGCCCATCGTCATCGCCATCCTCACGCAGCTTCGCCTCAGTCCTGCTGCGGCGCTGGCCTTTATTATCGCCACTGGCTTCGTCGCGGATACCACCAGCCTGCCGCTGGTCATCTCCAATCTGGTGAACATCGTCAGCGCCAATTTCTTTGGTATTGCGTTCGATCGCTATGCTGCGGTCATGGTGCCGGTCGATCTGGTCGCACTTGGTGCAACGCTGGCGGTCCTGTGGCTGTGGTATCGGCGGCAGGTGCCTGCGACCTATCCCGTCGCCGAACTGCCCGCACCTGCCACGGCCATTCGTGACCCTCATGTATTCCGGGCGGCATTTCCACTGCTGGCCCTGGTTCTGGCGGCCTATTTCCTGACGGCGCCGTTTCATATCCCGGTCTGTGTCGTGGCCTGCCTGGCCGCCGGAATCCTGTTGCTCGTCGCCGGATATGGTCGGGTCATCCCTGTTCGCAAGGTGCTGCGGGGCGCCCCGTGGCAGATCGTGATCTTCTCCCTGGGCATGTATCTGGTGGTCTACGGGCTGCGCAATGCTGGGCTGACTGACTACCTTGCGACCGCACTGGTCTGGCTCGGTCATCAAGGGACGTTCACGGCCACCATCGGCACCGGCTTTCTAGCGGCTGTTCTGTCGTCCATCATGAACAATATGCCGAGTGTGCTGGTCGGGGCGCTGGCGATCCAACAGGCTCACGACATCACGCCACTGACACGCGACCTGATGATCTATGCCAACGTCATCGGCTGCGACCTCGGGCCGAAATTCACGCCGATTGGTAGTCTCGCAACACTGCTGTGGCTGCATGTGCTGGCATCCAAGAACCATCGGGTCACATGGGGGCAGTATATGAAGGTCGGACTGGCGATTACGCCGCCCGTCCTGCTGGCAACACTCGCGGCGCTGGCCCTATGGCTGCCCCGGATCAGTCACCCGTAATACACGACAGGACCGATATATATGACCGAACCTGAGCTGCCAGCCTTGCATCCGGAGTATCTCGAACGGGTCGATCTCGCGCGGCTGGAACCGCAACCGCGTGTGGACCATCCGCCGCGTATCCTGCTGCTCTACGGCTCTTTGCGTCCCCGATCCTTCAGTCGGTTGCTGGTGCTTGAGGCGGAACGCATCCTGAAGGTGCTGGGGGCCGAGACACGGGTGTTCGACCCGACCGGCCTACCGATAGCGGATTCCGTGCCTGCCACGCATCCGAAAGTGCAAGAACTGCGGGAACTGTCGATCTGGTCGGAAGGCCAGGTCTGGTGCAGCCCCGAACGGCACGGCAACATAACCGCTGTGTTCAAAAACCAGATCGACTGGTTGCCATTGTCCGAAGGCTCGATCCGTCCGACGCAGGGCCGCACGCTGGCGGTCATGCAGGTCTCAGGCGGATCGCAAAGCTTCAATTCCGTCAATGCCCTGCGGGTTCTGGGCCGGTGGATGCGGATGTTCACCATCCCCAACCAGTCCAGTGTGCCGATGGCCTATACGCAGTTCGGTGACGATGACCGCATGAAGCCGTCCCACCTCTATGACCGGATGGTAGATGTCATGGAGGAACTGATGAAGTTCACATGGCTGCTGCGCGATCGCGCCGACTACCTCGTGGACCGCTATAGCGAACGGAAGACGGAATTCCGTCTCCCGGAAAGCCTGTGATACAGTCGATGGTAGAGCAGTTTGATGTCGTGATGTCCGCTTTACGGAAAGCCGACATGCAGTCACCCCATTATATGGATATTATCAGTGATGTAAATGCTCGGTTTAAAATTATAAAAAACATACACCATCGTTACTTTATAAGTAATTGTTAATAAAAAAATTAAATATTAAATGGAAATAACGTAAAAATATTAGTTAATAAAACTAATATTAATCAAATGGTGACAGTGCTTCAATAATTCTGCAATCAGAAATACTGCCCCCACAGCATGATTCTATCATCGTAGAAAGTTCATGGCGTAATGCGATGAGATCCGCAATTTTGCGCTCAATTTCTGCCATATGGTCACGAGCAATTCTATCAACTGTCTTACAATCCTGGGTTCCCTGATCTGTTAGGGATAATAGAGCTCTTAGAGCCCTTTTGGAAATTCGCTATGATAGGTTTTCAAGAGGTTTTGAGCGTGATTCAAAGGCAGGATGTGGACGCCAGCACAACGAGGCCGCATGGCCGAAATTACACGCAAGACGAAACGCTATCCGTCTGATCTGACAGATGAGGAATGGGAGCGCATAGCGCCTCTGATGCCCCCTGCGAACCGGCGTGGTCGGAAACGGACAACCGATTTCCGTGAGATCATCAATGCTCTGCGCTATCTCGTGCGCTCAGGCTGCGGTTGGGAGATGCTTCCGGTTCGGGGACCGGCGAGAGGATGTTCGAAAACGTACGCTAAGGTGTGTGTGTTTAGAATGGCCGGATCGGGTAGCTAGCTGTCCAACAGCTTTAGGATCGACGGTATTTGAAAGCGTTCGTTCGGGATCAAGCATCAACCTCGAATGATGCTCGCGATATGCTCCAGCACCTCCTGTGCAGACCCCATATCAAGATTGGCCAGACCGACCCGAACGGCGTTGGGTGCGTGACCTGCAGCTGTGGTAAATGCAGAAGCGGGAGCAATGGCGATCCCCGCCGATGCGACCGCTTTCACGACATCGTCGGCTCGACGGTTGAGCGGCAGGCCGATCATCACATGATACGAAGCGGGGTGCGCGCGGAGATCGCAGCCGCGAAAGGCGCGGCGCGCGATCTCTTGGCGCACCGCTGCATCCTGTCGCTTCAGCTTGTCCAGAACGGCGACCGTGCCGTCGGACAGCCAGCGCAGGCAGGCCTCCATGGCAAACCCCGACGCACCCCAAGCGCCAGCGATGATCGCTTCCGCGACATCGGCGATGAGACGCTCGGGAGCGGCCACGATGCCGAGTGTCAGTCCCGGCCCGATCCGCTTGGAAAGGCTATCGACCATGATCGTCCGGTCGGGTGCGAACGAGCAAAGAGGCGGTGGCGCGTGCTCGTCGAGGAAGGCGTACACTGCATCCTCAATCGCAAGCGGGCCATCGAGAGCTTTCAACAGTTCCGCCAACGCCGTCCGCCGTCCGATCGATGCGGTCGTGCCGATCGGATTGTGCATGGTGGGTTGGAGATAAACGGCGCGCAACGGTGCAGCGCGATCCGCCGCCTCGATGGCATCTGGCCGAACACCCTCAGCATCCATCGCTAGCGATACCGGCGTCAGCCCCGCACGTTCGGCGATCGCCTTGGCCACCGGATAGGTCATTGCCTCGAACCCAATGCGATCGCCCGGCGATGCGATCGCTGCGAAGACCGCCGCCAGTGCCTGCCGGCCGTTACCTGCGAATAGCAGGCTTTCGGGGTTTGGCTGCCATTCGCACCGTGCCAGCCCCTTCGCCGCCGTGTTTCGCTGCGCCACCGTCCCACGTACGCCAGTTTCACGCAGAGCACGTTGTAGCAGCTCAGGATTGCGAGCTACCCGCCGCAGAACGGGTGCAAGATGAGCCTGTTGGTCCGACAGGACCGGATAGTTCGTCTCCAGATTGATCGTTGCCGTAGGCGGCTCGGCCAACAGCGGTCGGGAGGTGGGCGGCGTGGTTCGCACGAAGGTGCCACGACCCGTCTCGCCTGTGACCAGGCCGCGCCGGTTCAGTTCGGCATAGACCCGCCCTGCGGTGGACGCGGCGATGCCGCGGCTATGCGCGAAAGCGCGTTGCGGCGGTAGCCGGTCGCCGGGTTCGAGCCGACCGGCTGCAATGTCGTCCGCCAAGCCCTGCGCAATCGTACGGTAGTCGTCCATGTTTATTGCACCGAGGACAATATTCAGATTGCACCGATCGTAAGCATCGTGTCATCCGATGTCGATCAGCAATCACGGACCACGCTATGCAGATCGCAATCCTCACGTTTGATGGCTTCAACGAATTGGACTCGTTCATCGCCGCGGGCATTCTCAACCGGATGCGACCGAAAGGCTGGAAGGCGTTTATCACCTCACCGACCGGGCAGGTCACGTCAATGAACGGCGTCACGGTCACTGCTGAGCGTCCATTAGAGTTCGCTGAGGAAGCCGATGCGGTTCTAATCGGCAGCGGTATCAAAACCCGTGACATCGCCCGCGATACAGCGGTTCTTTCGCGGCTAATGCTCGATCCGACCCGGCAACTCATCGGCGCACAATGCTCGGGCACGCTGCTGCTCGCCAAACTTGGCCTCGTCGGCGACCTGCCTGCCTGCACGGACCTTACTACTAAGCCTTGGGTAATCGAGGCGGGGGTTAACGTGGTAGACAAGCCGTTCGTGGCTCATGGCAACGTCGCCACCGCTGGCGGTTGCCTCGCCTCACAATATCTCGCGACCTGGATGATCGCACGTGGCGCAACACTACAGGATGCCGAGGAGGCGATGCATTACGTCGCCCCTGTCGGCGAGAAGACGCTTTACGTGGAGCAGGCGCTTGCCGTCGTCGCGACCTATCTACCCAAAGAGCACGCGATCGCGGCTTGAGCCAACGCTGTTGAACGGCAAGGTTCGGGTAGCGCCAATTGCAGTCTTTACGTCCGCCGCTGGGCGAGTGCCGACGGACAACTTTGGCCTACCGGGCCCGTTGGGCGAGGAGCTTTTCGCCATCTGGCCTGATCTCTCCCTTGGGTGTGACATGCCTGTACAGGGTCTGCCGCGTAATACCGAGTTCGGCACATAGTTCGGCGACTTTCGTCTCCGGCTTGCCCATAGCCGCTTGGGCGAGCCGAAGCTTGGCGGGGGTCATCTTGAACGGTCGCCCGCCATGCCGGCCACGCGCTCGGGCGGAGGCAAGACCGGCGCGGGTACGTTCGATGATCAACTCGCGCTCGAACTCGGCGAGGCCGGCGAAGATCGCAAATATGAGCCGACCGTTGGCGGTCGTAGTATCGATCGATGCGCCTTCGCCCGCCAGCACCTTGAGGCCAATGCCGCGCTTCGTCAGGTCGCCGACAGTGTTGACGAGGTGGCGCAGATCGCGCCCGAGCCGGTCGAGCTTCCAGATCACGAGCGTGTCGTCACGGCGCAGCGCTTTCAAGCAGGCGTCCAGCCCCGGCCGCTTGTCGAGCCGGCCCGACGCGGCGTCCTCATAGATATGCTCGGGATCAACGCCGGCCGCGACCAACGCATCACGCTGGAGGTCGTGGACCTGGCTGCCGTCCGCCTTGGACACTCGCACGTAACCAATCTGCGTTGTCACATATACGTCCGTCTGCGTGACGGAGCGGCATTGCCCGTCGAACGATCGCCATAATGTCACATAACCCGTCTTGTGGTCTACGCTCCGTGAACAGGGTCGCTTTCCTGTTGCGTGACGAACAGGAAGCCGATGCCGTCCAGAACCATATTGTCCCCCGCCCAGCGCAGCGCGATCTTCGATCCGCCGCCCGATCAGGCAACGATCGAACGGCTATATACCCTCGGTCCCGATGACCTCGGACAGATCGCGCGTCGTCGGCGCGGAGCGAACCGGCTCGGATATGCGGTGCAGCTCTGCTATCTGCGCCACCCGGGGCGAAGCCTGCTGCCGAGTGAAGCGGTGCCTGCCGCCATGCTGGCGCTGCTCGCCGACCAGATCAGTTGCCGTACCGAGGACTTCGCCGACTATTCTGCGCGCGCGACGACGCTGCGCGAGCATCGCGCCGAGGTTGAAGCGTATCTCGGTCTGCGTGCCTTCGACCGAGCAGAAGTGCGATCGATGCTGGCGCTGGGATCGGAGATCGCCACTTCGACCGATCGTGGTGATGCAATCGTCGCTGGCATGGTCGATCGCCTGCGGCTCGACCGGATCGTGCTACCCGCTGCATCAACGCTGGAACGGCTCGCCCTCATCGTGCGGGCGCAGGCACGCAAGGCCGCGCATGCCGGACTGATCCGCGACTGCCCGGCCGATCAGGAAGCGGCGCTCGAACGCCTGATCGCATCGGACGACAATGGTCGCACCCGGCTTGGATGGATACGCGAATGGTCGGAAGCACCATCGGCGTCGAACCTGAAAGGCATCGTCGAGCGGCTCGACACGGTGCGCGGTATAGAGATCCCAGCCGATCGGGCGCGGCGCATCCATGCCGCTCGCTATGCCGTTATCGCACGGACGGCCGGCATCGTCACCGCGCAGCATCTGCGCCGTCTCGAACGTCCGCGCCGGCTCGCGATGCTCGTTGCAGCTATGATCGAGATGGAGGCAGCGCTGACCGACGCGGCACTGGTGATGGTCGAGAAAATGGTGGGCGCGCTGTTCCGCCGCGCCGATCGCACCCGCTCCGACCGGCTGCTCGGGCAGGCGCGGCTGCTGAAGGATACGGCACGCTTCCATGCCCGGCTTGGCCGGCTGCTTGTCGATGCTCGCGCGAGCGGGCGCGACGCCTTTCGCATGATCGATGACCGGGTAGGCTGGGATCAGCTCGAACGCAGCATCCGCTTCGCCGAGGATCTGACGCGTGCGGCCGATGACGGTCTGGAGGAAGTGGTCGAGCGCTACTCTGCCGTGCGGCGGTTCGCCCCGACATTCCTCGCCGCCTTCACCTTCCGCACCGCGCGGTCGGGTGATCCGCTACTCAGCGCGATCGAGGCTCTGCGGACGATGTACCGCGACGGCCGCTCGGTCCTGCCGAAGCGCGTGCCGACCAGCTTCATCAAGCCGCGCTGGCGCAAGGTCGTGCAGCCGGCCGAAGGGACGATCGACCGCCGCGCCTACGAGATCGCCGTGATCGTCCATCTGCGCGAACGGCTCGGTTCGGGCAGCATCTGGGTGGACGGCAGCCGCGCCTATCGCACGCTCGACGATTACCTGTTGCCGGTGCCCGCGTTCGAAACGATGCGCGCCGGTGGCAATCTGCGCTTGGCCGTGTCGTCTGGTTTCGCCGAATGGTATGAGGATCGTCGCACCCTGCTGAACCAGCGTATGACCGAAGTGGAACGCGCAGCCGCGACCGGCGAGCTGGTCGACGTGACGATTGAGCGCGGGCAGTTGGTGATTTCGCCGATCCGTCGAACGCCATCCGACGACGTCGAGGCACTGAAGGCCCGGCTCTACGCGATGCTGCCGCGTGTCCGGGTCACCGACCTGCTGGTGGAGGTCGCCGCATGGTCGGGCTTCGCCGACCGTTTCGTCCATGCTCGCAGCGGCGAGCCGGCCTCCGACCAGTCCGCGCTGATGGGTGTGATCCTCGCCGATGCGACCAACCTGGGCCTCGGGCGCATGGCAGAAAGCTCGCGTGGGCTGACGCTGTCCCGCCTGCGCTGGACGGCGGAATGGCATGTGCGCGACGAAACCTATCTGTCGGCGCTAGCGGCGATCGTCGATTGCCACACCGCGCATCCGCTCGCCCAGGTCTGGGGACCGGGCGACACATCGTCGTCGGACGGGCAGTTCTTCCGTGCCGGCGGTCAGGGCGAGGCGCGCGCCGATCGCAACGCCCGCTATGGCACCGATCTCGGCGTGCTGTTCTACACCCATGTCACCGACCGCTTCACGCCGTTCCACACCAAGGTCATCGCAGCCAATGCCGGCGAGGCCGCGCACGTCCTCGATGGCCTGCTCGACCATGAGAGCGAGCTGGTAATTCGCGAACATGCGACCGACACGGCAGGGGCGGTCGATCATGTCTTTGGTCTGTGCCACCTGCTCGGCTTCCGCTTCGCGCCGCGCATCCGCGACCTCAACGAACGCCGGCTCTATGGCCTGTCATCGCTCGAACCCTGGCCGACGCTGCGCCCGCTCGTCGCAGGGCCGGTCAACGTCCGCGCGATCGAGGAGAATTGGGACGAAACCCTGCGCCTTGCCGCCTCGATCCGCGCCGGCACCGTCAGCGCTTCGGTCATGCTGCGCAAGCTGGCAGGTTTTCCGCGTCAAAACCCAGTCGCCCGAGCGCTACGCGAGGTCGGACGGATCGAGCGCACCCTGTTCATGCTCAACTGGTTCGACGATCCTGAACAGCGGCGCCGCACCGGCAGCATCCTCAACAAGGGCGAGGCCCGCAACGCGCTCGCCCGCGCCATCTTCTTCAACCGCCTCGGCGAATTGCGCGACCGCACCTTCGAGAACCAGCGCCATCGTGCCTCCGGCCTGACCCTGCTGACCGCAGCCGTCACGCTCTGGAACACCGTCTATCTCGACCGCGCCGTCCGGCATTTGCGCGCCGGCGGTGTCGAGGTGGCGGACGAACTTCTCGCCCATGTCGCGCCGCTGGGCTGGGAGCATATCGGCCTCACCGGCGACTATCTGTGGAGCGAGATGGACAAACCCCGCGAACGGTTCAGGCCACTCCGCCTCTACCAGCAAGGCCGGGACGCTTAGCGTACGTTTTCGAACATCCTCTCACCGGTCCCCGGTTCATTTTGGCCCATGGCAAACGGTTTACTGGTGGTTCCGCAGGCTGATGCGCCGTTTCCTGTTCCAGACCATTCATGATGTCTGTCTGATGCTTGATCGTGAAGCGGCAGGACGCGAAACCAGTCCATCGGGTGGTGTCATTGATAGCCAGAGTATCAAGGCACCCCACGCAAAGACACGTGGTTATGACGCAGGCAAGAAGATCGTCGGTCGGAAACGTCACATCGCAGTTGATACGGATGGCCGCCTTCTCCTGGTCCAGCTGACAACAGCCGATATTTCGGACAGTGCAGGAGGACAGATGATCCTTGATGCCATTCGTAAACGCTGGCCTTGGGTGAAGCACCTGTTCGCCGATGGAGCCTATGACCGCCTCCAGTTGATGGATAAGGCCACTTTTCTCGACTTCACAGTCGAGATCATCCGGCGGTCAGAGACAGCAAAAGGGTTTGAAATCCTGCCGCGTCGGTGGGTTGTGGAACGGACCTTCGGTTGGATGATCCGCTGGCGTCGCCTTGTGAAGGACTACGAACAGCGGATCGACGTCGCAGAGGCCATGATCCACATCGCCATGGGAAGCCTCATGCTACGCCGAAACGCTCATCCGTGAATTTCCAAAAGGGCTCTCAACGCACCGCTTGTAGTAGGGTTGTGTCGGCTTGGTCAGCAGAGTGCAGATGGACGGTTTTGCCACGCGCTCTTAAGCGTTCTGCTATTTTTTCTACCGTTTCCGCAGCACTAATATCCCATATCTTTGCGCGCTCCAGATCAAGTATCACTGTCGTGGCCCTATCTTGAAAATCGATGCCGTCCGTCAGGACCGTTGTTGAGGCAAAAAAGAGCTGCCCTACAATATGGTAGGTCCGGGTTTGTCCATCAGGGCTAAGGCTGTTTTCCACGCGCAGCAGTTTCATGACCTGAAAGGAAAAGAACAGCCCGCTGAGCAAGACGCCGCAGCCTACACCAGCAGCCAGATCATGCGTAAGCACAACAACCACTACAGTTACCAGCATGACAGTGGAAGAAAGGCGAGGGTGGCGCACAAGTTCTTTCAGGGAGGACCAGGAGAATGTGCTGATAGACACCATAATCATAATGGCCACCAGTGCAGCAACCGGTACCTGCGCTACAAATTTGTGCAGCGCGACCAGTAGCAAAAGCAGAAACGCACCGGCTGTAAAAGTGGACAGTCTGCCAGTGCCACCATAACGCAGGTTGCCAACGGTTTGCCCCACCATGCCGCATCCGGCAATCCCTCCGAACAGGCCTACCATGATGTTGGAAAAACCAAGACCTGTACATTCCATACGCTTGTTGCTGTGGGTATCCGTTATTTCATCAACGACACCAGCCGTCATGAGAGATTCCAGAATACCGACCATCGCCATTGCAAAGGCGTAAGGGAGCACAATTTTAAACGTTTCCACCGTGAACGGCAGGTGTGGCAGGGTGAAGGTCGGTAAGCCTGTTGGTAAGGCCCCAAGGTCTGCCACCACATGTACAGGCATGGGGTACGCCATGGTCAGACCGGTTAAGACCAGAATACAAATGAGCGGAGAGGGAATGAGCGTTGTTACGCGTGGGAGCAGATAAACAATCGCCAGCCCCAGGCCTATCAGCGCGTAGGTATGCCAGGTCACATGCAGCATTTGCGGCACCTGAGCAGAAAAAATCAGGATGGCCAGCGCATTGACAAACCCCATTTCCACCTCACGCGAGACAAAACGCATGATGTTCTGGAGCTTGCACAAACCAAAAAGAATTTGGATGCCGCCAGCCATAAGCGTTGCCAGCAGCAGATACTGCAAGCCATGCCCATGCACCAGATCTGCTGCTACCAGAGCGACCGAACCTGCTGCGCCGGAGATCATGCCCGGTCTGCCACCTGTGATGGCAATGGCAATGCTGATAACAAAGGAGGCAAACAACCCAACCTCTGGTGCCACGCCAGCGACATAGGAAAACGCAATAACTTCAGGAATAAGGGCAAATGTCCCAACCATGCCTGCAAGCACATTTTTGGTCGGGTCTGTTGTCCATTCCTGAATATAGGTACGAACAGTCACATAAATCCTTTCTACCGTATTACAACGGATGTTATTTATGGTGTGAGATGAAGTATGCCGTGTGTAGCGTGGCAGCAGGTAAAGTGTAAGAGCCCTTTTGGAAATTCACGGATGAGCGTTTCGGCGTAGCATGAGGCTTCCCATGGCGATGTGGATCATGGCCTCTGCGACGTCGATCCGCTGTTCGTAGTCCTTCACAAGGCGACGCCAGCGGATCATCCAACCGAAGGTCCGTTCCACAACCCACCGACGCGGCAGGATTTCAAACCCTTTTGCTGTCTCTGACCGCCGGATGATCTCGACTGTGAAGTCGAGAAAAGTGGCCTTATCCATCAACTGGAGGCGGTCATAGGCTCCATCGGCGAACAGGTGCTTCACCCAAGGCCAGCGTTTACGAATGGCATCAAGGATCATCTGTCCTCCTGCACTGTCCGAAATATCGGCTGTTGTCAGCTGGACCAGGAGAAGGCGGCCATCCGTATCAACTGCGATGTGACGTTTCCGACCGACGATCTTCTTGCCTGCGTCATAACCACGTGTCTTTGCGTGGGGTGCCTTGATACTCTGGCTATCAATGACACCACCCGATGGACTGGTTTCGCGTCCTGCCGCTTCACGATCAAGCATCAGACAGACATCATGAATGGTCTGGAACAGGAAACGGCGCATCAGCCTGCGGAACCACCAGTAAACCGTTTGCCATGGGCCAAAATGAACCGGAAGCATCTCCCAACCGCAGCCTGAGCGCACGAGATAGCGCAGAGCATTGATGATCTCACGGAAATCGGTTGTCCGTTTCCGACCACGCCGGTTCGCAGGGGGCATCAGAGGCGCTATGCGCTCCCATTCCTCATCTGTCAGATCAGACGGATAGCGTTTCGTCTTGCGTGTAATTTCGGCCATGCGGCCTCGTTGTGCTGGCGTCCACATCCTGCCTTTGAATCACGCTCAAAACCTCTTGAAAACCTATCATAGCGAATTTCCAAAAGGGCTCTTACCTGATCTAATGAAAAACCCAGATCCCGGGATCGACGAATAAAAGACAGTCTCGCGAGTGCCTCATCATCATAAGTGCGATAATTGCCATCGGTCCGCTGTGGCGGAGCCAGCAGTCCGATCCGTTCATAATAGCGGATCGTCTCGACTTTGGTATTCGTTGCCTTTCCCAAGGCGCCAATCGATCGCATTCCCTGCCTCTTGACCCTGTAGTTGCTACAGGGAGCATACATTAAAACAGATGATTCGTCAGGGAGGCGCTGGATGGCAGGAGGATGCTGTGGTGGATGCACAGATACGCCGCTACCAATC
>NZ_AP023412.1 GCF_000193495.2 Acetobacter aceti NBRC 14818
AAAACCCCGAATCTCGGTTTCGGTATTTAAAACCCCGAATCACTTGACGCAGGTATTTAAAACCCCGAACTTTAGGCATGGTATCTGAAACCCCGAATCTGCCTGTTGTTCATGAGGCCCTCCTGCCGGAGCGTCATCCGCAGCATGACTTATTCATCTGCGACGTGGCAGATGCCGTGCTTAAGGACGTGATGCCGCAAATGGAGCATCCGTTCTATTCCCTGTCGAAAAAACCCGAAACTTCCGTTCGTCGCTATGAACATAACGGGCAATGGCTGGAAATCACGCCAAGCGTGAAGGGTCTTGCTACAATCTACGATAAGGATATTCTGATTTACTGTATTTCGCAGATCATGGCGAAACTAAAGGCCGGGGAAAAAGTATCGCAACGGGTGAGGATCAGCAGCCGCGACTTACTCATCTTCACCAATCGCGGAACGGCAGGTAAGGACTATAAAGCCCTCATCGAAGCCCTCGACCGCCTTGAAGGCACACGTATCCGCACTAACATTGTTACAGGCGACGAAGAACAGGTGGACGGTTTTGGCCTGATCGACGCTTCATCCATCCGCCGCAAACTTGGCCTCGACGGTCGCCTATTGCATTGCGAGATCAAGCTGTCGGATTGGGTCTTTAACGCAATTAAGAGCAATGATGTTCTGACACTGCATCGTGATTATTTCCGGCTACGCAAACCGCTGGAACGACGCGTTTATGAACTCGCTCGCAAACATTGCGGTCAGCAAGCGGTATGGAAAGCCTCTCTTGAGATCCTACTGAAAAAATCAGGCTCTCAAAGCCCAGAAAAATTATTCCGACAGATGATAAAGAACCTCGCTGCAAGCGATCATCTACCGGATTACCGTGTCGAATTCGATTCTCAGAAAGACATGGTAACATTCATCAATCGCGGCACAATGAAAGCTGCCGAGCCAGCAGCCGAGGCTTGGATGGGTGCGCTCGATCCTGATATTTACGGGGATGCTCGGAACATCGCGCCAGGGTGGGATGTGCATCATCTCGAAAGAGAATGGCGCATGTGGCTGGGTGATAACGAGATCGCTCCGAAGAACCCTGAGCGGCATTTCATCAAATTCTGCGAGACGTGGTTTGCTAAGCGTGGTCAACCCTGATTGTACAAATATACGAGCATAATCTATCTAAATAGATAATCAGCGCTCTCCAAAAGGATGACGACCGTGCTTACGCATCAAGTCATCAATGGCCTCCCCGATCAAACCCTGAATAGTTGTATCAGTATCAAGCGCAAGTTGATGTAGTCCCTTGCTAACTGCTGGAGAAAAATACCCCACCACAGCCCGCTTACCTTCTCTCGGATTACGTGGGCGGGCTTTCTCTACCACCGTTTGCGCTGCCGGTTCCACAACCGATGGCGCGACCGTCTTTTTGAGACCAGCAAACCGACTCATGCCGTATATCCTCAACTTAGAAAATTGCTAACGCGTTTTTGTGTCATCTTGTTTGTGTGATGGCATGTTAACTTGATCACACACCCAATTCCACAACAGTGCTATATCAGCAGCAGCCTTGCTTTCCGGCTCTGCTTCCTGCGCGGTACGACCGGAACCAACGCTATGATGAAAAACTGCACGCTCAGGCAAAACAACAGGAGCAACAGGGATACCAAACTGCGCCACAACCTCGGCCGCCTCCTTATAAACTTGGGGCGCACGAGGAGGACCCGCAGTAAAAATCACGAAGGCAGGCTTGCCACTGGCTCGCACAAGTTCCGCCGTTGTTCTAACAGCGTCCATATCGAAAGCACGTGGTCTGCATGGAATTAACAAGAAATCAGCGACACGACACGCCTCACGCGCCATAATATCGGCATGTGGGGGGGTATCTATTATCGATAGTTCTGCGCCCAGTTCGGACGCTTGTTCCAGCTTTCTTGATAACAAGGCGTGCGCCGCACAATCCACCACATCAGGCTCGACATCCCCCCGCCATGCTTTCCATGAACTTGCAGTCGCTTGGGGATCGGTATCGAGGATCAGAGAAACGTATCCAGCGGCACTAGCACTAGTAGCCAAGTGTAGGGCAAGCGTCGTCTTCCCAGCGCCTCCCTTCTGACTAATGATCGCGATTGTTTTCATGTCACCATGTTTCTGTGTTAACACATTAACAAATTACCATGTTATTTTGATAACTCAATATCTTCCTCAAAAAAATCGACGATCTAATCGAACCCAATATTCCGCATGTCTCCGACCGATGCCGTTAGCACCCATATAA
This sequence comes from Acetobacter aceti NBRC 14818, assembly GCF_000193495.2. NCBI lineage: Bacteria > Pseudomonadati > Pseudomonadota > Alphaproteobacteria > Acetobacterales > Acetobacteraceae > Acetobacter > Acetobacter aceti. The sequence goes on from NZ_AP023412.1 coordinate 2,257, forward strand.
TGCTATCATGTTTATGTGTTAACACATAAACACAGTGACGTGTTATCTTTCCGCTGCACAATGGCAGCGACAGTGTTCTTGCTGATTCCCAGATCGCGGGCGATCCACCGATAACTCCGCTTTTCGGCCACCAACGCCAGAACCTTCGGAGCCAGACGGTCAGACTTCGGCCGCTCTTCTTTCTGTCGGCCGAGAACCTTCCCTCGCGCCCTGGCGGCGGCCAGACCGGACTTCACCCGCTCGCTGATCAGATCCCGCTCGAACTCCGCAATCCCGGCCAGAACCGTCGCCAGCATCCGTCCATGTGGTGTTGCCAGATCGAACAGAGGTGGTCCCCATTTTTCGGACAGGGCGATAAGCTATCATCTGGCCTGAACGAGGACGGGTTTTATGGGCAAGGTTACGCGGAAACGGTATGCGGCAGAGTTCAAGTCACGGGTTGCGCTGGAGGCGATCCGTGGGGAACTGACGCTGGCGGAACTGGCTTCGAAACATGGCGTGCATCAGACGATGATCGCCCAATGGAAGCGCCAGGCGATCGAAGGCATGGCAAGCCTTTTTTCTGGTAAGTCAGTAACGGAACCTTCAGTCAGCCCTGCTGATGTAGAGAAACTGCACGCGAAGATAGGCGAGCTTCTCGTGGAACGGGATTTTTTACGCGATGCCTCTGCTCGGTTGGGCGTGATCAGAGGCGGCAGATGATTGACCCACAGCGACCGCGCCTTTCCATTGTCCGGCAATGCCTGCTGCTGCATCTGAACCGGTCTGGCGTCTACTATCGGCCTGTGCCACAGAGCGAGGCCAATCTGGCGTTGATGCGGCTGATCGACGCCCAGTTCCTGGAAACGCCATATTATGGCTCACGGCAGATGACATGGTATCTGCGCCGCCTGGGATATGAAGTCGGCCGCAAGCGGGTCCGGCGGCTCATGGCGATCATGGGCCTGCGGGCGGTCTACCAGAAGCCGCGCACGAGTGTGCCTCATCCGGAGCATCGGAAATATCCGTATCTGCTGCGGGATCTGGTCATTGAGCGGCCTAACCAGGTCTGGTGTTCCGATATCACGTATATCCCCATGAAACGGGGATTTCTCTATCTCGTGGCGATCATTGCTATCTCCATAATTAAACTGCCACGGCCAGAATTATTCTGCCATATTCCGGGATTCCATGGGATCATGTAGCCAGACCCGAGATAATCCAACTACCGCCCTTCTTCCTGCTCGGTCTGGTTTTCCGCATGGAAGCGCCTCAGTCCGTCTTCGACTTCCTTGCGAGATTTGTAGCGGGTTAGGTGGCGATCCTTCTGCGAAGCCAGAAAGCGGCAAACGCTGCCTTTGCTGCCCACTCTTTCCCATCCAAACCGTTTGACGCTTTCGGCATGAAGATCAGCCATACGGAGAAGCGGGGCGTTCTTACGCAGCCAAGCGCCCAGTTCTTCATCAAGCCATATGCCGTGGCGACGGATCGTGGTGGTTTTCTGATGTTGGCACAAAAACCGCTGCAAGCCGCTTCGGCTTGGTGTCCGTTCTTTCCCAAACTTCTCCAGGCAGAGTTTCCGAAGCTCGTCATTCCTGTATTTCGGGTATTCAGCGAGTAACCACGAAGCGACTTCCGGCTTGTCGGAGAAGAAATCCTTATCCCCCAAACGGCCCTTCCGACCCTCGCTTTTCAGAAAGCCAGCGACAGTCGATCTGGACGGCACGCGAGACTCACCGAACTGCTCAATACAGGCATTTCTGATTTCATCAATCGAACCGGTTGTCTGATTTTGACGAAGCCATTCTGCCAATTCACGATCACGGTATAGCTGATTCAGGAAAGGCGCACCTTTTTTGGTGTCACCAAAAAAGGTCGCAATATCCGCTGCTGTTAGCCCGCATTCCTGTCCGAACTTGGTTTTTACGGCTCTTGCCATCAACGAGTAAGTAAAAACCGGACTTGTAATCATTTTTGAAAGATAATCTGCGATTTCTGCGGGAATTTCTTTTGGGGTATTCATCAGGAAAATCTCGATTGAAGTGCAAAAATACGCTATAAAGTGACTGCAACGCACGGTGACACGGTGAGAATCTCCCGGCCGTAACGACCTGCCAAGGCGTGCTATGCAGGGGTCTGGGGAGGCCCTGCTCGTGCGTTGCTCTTCTTTTCACATTCGTTCTGCAAATGATTGGCAAGCAGAAGGGTAAGCACCAGCCTCCTGTTAATGATTCTTTTCCGGACATCCATATTCTCACCAATATCCTCGACCTGCCGCGAGATTGAATCAGGCACATCCACAGATGTCATGCCATATTGCTCCTGATCTTCCGCGCAACTGGCGAGTCATCCTCTGGCGACTTCTTCGGGTCCATGTTCTTGAAAACAGACATATCCGGCACTGGCATCAGCCCCTGTGCGAAGCGTTCCGCCTTTTCCGGATTCTGCATGTGCATCTCGATCAGATCGTCAATCAGCGGTCGCACTCACGACCCGCTCTTTCGACAGTCCTTTCAGCCACACTTCGGCGCTTTTCCGAGCCGTATGCTGCCGCAGGTCTTTCATCTCCTGCGCCATCGTGGCGATTTCCTGCCGCATGTGCGTGACCACCTGGTCCCGCGCCGACTGGATGCCCGTCACCACCTGATCAACCGACGCATCCGCGTTCAGGTGCAGATCAGCCGTCAGCCGCGTGTGCAGCGTCAAGCCTTCCGATGCAGCTTCCAGCCTTGAGCGCAGAAGCTCGTCGGGCGCATCCTCGGCAAGACCAAGCAGGGTGCGGACCTCGATAAGCGTCATCTCAGCCATCGCTCAGCCCTCCCTTATGTGCCGCTCGGTGGATTGCCGTCCGCCGTCGTTCCGGCTCCGGCCTTCCACGATCCGCCCGTGCTGAGGAAGTCAGCCACATCGCCCCATGTGTCCGTCGCGTTCGACGCGCCCAGCAGATACTGGGTGATGATCGGCGTGACCGTCCCATTCCATTCATTGGTGGTCGCATTGATGTTCTCGGCACGGAGCAGGCGCAGCGCCACGCCCTCGTTCCCCGGAACTGTCACCAGATGCGTCGGACGCACGCCAAGAGGACGCCCGCTCTCCGATTTCTGACTCATCATGGCCGCACGGACCACGGAATAGTTATAGGGCGTCAGCGGGTCCGTGCAGGCAAAGGCAAGCTGCCACAGGCCATATCCCACGTTGTAACGGGCGTCCGCGCCATAAAGATTCTGATTTCTGTAGAAAACACCGTCATCAGTCGGCTGTGTTTTCTGCACGAAAACAGGCGGACGCCTGTTCTGGAAAATCAGCGGCCTGATGGGACGTGAACAGTCCAGCAGGAACCACGGCGCATTTTCACCCGAGCCAAACACGTTGGATACCACCGCCGTGCTGCCTGAATTGTAAGGTGACTGCGGATGCTCCTTGGAAAAGAACGGCTGTCCATCCAGACAGGGATTGATGAAGCCTTCCCCGAGGAGACTGAAGATCAGTTCATCCGGATGCGTCGCCGCCGCGATTCCCATATCGCGCATGATCGGCGCGTAAAAACCGTAGCGGTCATCTTCAATGTCGTTTCGATCCACCGCGACCGTCTGCTCCCAGTTCCGATTCTCTATCTGGAAGGACTTGCTGCCGAGATGGTTGATCGTGCGCGATCCGGCCCACTCCCTCATGTGAGGGAAATTGGTCAGAAAGGAATAGTTCGAAATGGCCGTGCTGCTCGGCACAATCATCGAAACATCCTTGTAATAGCTCTGAGCACTCTCAAGCGCCTGATTGAAGGCGTTCTTAAATTCGGTAAAGAGAACCGAAAGGTTCCCCGTGGACATTTGCATCGTTACGTTTCCTGCTTCTATTACGGATCAGGACAGCCCGAGCTGCGCCCTGATGGTTTTTCTGAGTGCTTCCTGTTCGCTGTCCTGCGTTGCCTGGTCGGATGCTGCCGGACGGACGGTCATCAGCCGGATGGCCGCCATGTCCTCGCGTATCCCGGCCAGCAGCGTTTCCGTCTCGTCCTGAGCGCCCGCCGTATGCAGGGACGCCAGTTCGCGGATGTTCGGCAGATTGGTCAGGGACGTGTTCACGATCCGGGTGACATTGCCCTTCGCATCCGTGGCGAAAGCCGGTGACAGAAAGCGATATTCCCTGCCTTCAACAGCCTTTTCCCCGGCGGGCGTCCATTCGACACGCCCCCAGATGCCGTCTTCCCGTGACTGCAATTCCACAATCCAGCCAGCAGCAGGCGCTTCTCCGCCACTCTTCGCGGCCATCACCGTGGCGTGGTTGTAATCCAGCGGCAGCGGACGCCCGCCGTTCGGCAGCGATGACGCGATGACCTGAGAGGCATTGTGCAGATGATACGGACCGCGCCCGTCCACACCCTTGAAGGTTCCGGCTGGCACGATCTGAATCCACTCCGGAGCCTTGCCGCCTTCCGTGTGCGCCACGATCTCCGGCAGGGCGCTCATCACGCCCGTGACGATTGCTTCAGACGACATGAGCCGGTTTCTCCGATTTCCTCAGAAGGAACTCAGCCCCCTGATAGGTGACGCCAAGCGCGGATGCGATCTGGTTGATCGTCTGCCCATGCCGTTTCAGCAGCCGGGCGCGATAGGATTTCCCGACCGGCAGCGTCATGAAGGAACCGCCGAACTCTTCCGCCAGCGCCTCGAAGAAGTCAGCGCCAAACCGCTCGATGTCGTCAGCAAAACAGCTTTTTGCGAACGACATGCCTCTGTCGGGAATGGAAACTTTCTGGCCGCCAAAGATGGACAGAAACTCAGCCGTCTTGTCTTCGCCGATGTGATAATCAATAAATCGGAGAATACGACTGTTCAGACACGGATCGTTGTCCGGGTTCTGATCCCATATCGGCAGACTGTCCGATGCGCTCATTCTGGAATTGCCCTCCACGCCACTGTGGAAGCCATAGGACCAGACCAGTCAGCCGCACCCAATTAGGCACAACTGCATCATTCCGGATGAAGTGGGGGAACAGACCGCTCGCGCTATTAAAGTAATATGCCTTTTAAGCGTCTTTAAGCGGGGGCTGGGGAGCCGGAAGCGTGCTTCCGGGTATGAGGGGAGCCGAAAGACACCCAAGGCGCTCTCAGCGCAAAAAATCCATGATATCCATCTGCCGGTCATCCTGCCGCCGCTCGGGAAGTGTGCGCGGGACCGGATTGCGCCGCAGCACATCGAACACCCGTCGGACGGAACAGCCAGACCGTCCCGCGATATCACTCTTGGTCAGACCACGACTGGCCAGCTTGCGGATGCGCCATTCCCGATACTGCGGGACTGCGAAACTCTCACCTCCCCGCAACGCCACCAGCACGGACGCAACGCCAAGACCATACAGATCGGCAAGCCGCGATCCCTCTGCATGGCGCGGCACCATGATCGGACGCCCGGCCTCGCTCTCCAGAAACGCAAGCGCCTCATCCTCGCCAACAGCAGAAATGAGCGAGGACAGAAGGTCGGGCCTACCCGTCATGTTTTGCAGCCTTTCGTGCGATCATCCCGCGCAAGACAACAATGGCATTTTTTGCTTTGTCTTCAGGAAGGAAGCGGAGTGCTGATATTTTCCATGTCCGTTCCAGCCAGTGGCCAAGCTGACTCTCCGTTCCCTGTCCATCTGTATAATTGCACCATAACTTTCTGATATTGGCGATCTGTCCGGCAGTCGCGAAACCCGGGCGTCTGCCCAGATTTCGCGTGGCGCTGTCACTCTGAAAACCCAGCCGGGCGAATTCATCCATGAGGTGTCGAAAATTTTCGTCAGACAGGTCTCGTGAGGATGAAGCACCCGCGACCCGCGCCAGAATGGCGCGGTAATCGGCGTCAGAAAGCATCAGTTTCTTTCTGGCCACCTGCACAAGCCGGAGCTTGGCGGGAGTGAGCGGCTTAGTCTTGCGTGGCATTGTCGAGTTTCTCGATAACACCTGTCAGACCATTCGCCCTGCCATACACGACAGAAATGGTCTCAAGAGCCGCTTCGACAAGGTTTACCATCTCCTTATGGTCATCAAGACTTTCCAGCGCATCCTGAAGAAGACGCATCGCACCGAATGACATAAAGCCGATCTGCATGGCTTCCGTCTGGGCATTGAACAGCGGGGTCATTGTCATCAGACCAGCCCTCCCGTTACGGCAATGGCGTCTTTCAGGGTGGCGAGGGTTATCTTTCTGCCTTCCGCGATCTGTCCGGCCATCTCCACCACTCTCTTTATATTATGGAGTCCGCCCCGTTCGCATCCGACGCGATAAAGCAGCGCGAATTCTTTTTCGCCCATGATGCCGAGATGGTTGCAGATGGCTCTTATGTCCTGTTCTTCTATGGAAAGATTGACCCTCTTCTGACCAAGGCGACCTGACAGGGCATCCATATCTTCCGAACGTCTTCTGCCACAGATACGCTCATGCAGGCTTTCCGTGCCGACAAGCACGATGCCGGGATTGCTGCTTCTTGATTCCAGACGGTCCCAGATATTGCGGATTGCAGACAGAAGATCGGCAGACATGAACTGGGCTTCATCCAGAATAAGCAGGCTGGTCTGGTTTTCCAGCTTGAATTCAATGCCCCGCATCAGCTCCTGCGGACAGTCACCGCGAGACGTATAGAGACCCAGCGCATCGGCGATGTGGAAAAGGCCGGGGCGTGTTTTGTCCGTGGCCCGTGTCATCATGATATAGGTGACTTTCTGCCCATAGGAGCAGTCATCTTCATCCGCGACAGGATTCAGCTTTGCGGCGAACTGGCGTGCAGCCGTGGTTTTCCCTGTGCCTGATGACGCGGTCAGCAGACCAATCATGCCGGTGCGGTAACTGGAAAGCATGAGATTTTCCATGCGTTCCATTACAGGCGTGGGCCACAGGGTATCGGCGTTGTTGCTGTTCTCATTGGCGCTTGGTAGTCTCACAACCTTGGTCATTGGGTGTGTCCCTATGTGATCAAATCGCCGGGAAAAGCCTCCCGGCAGGCGGTCGTCGGGTGCTCGTAACACCCGACGACTAGGCTCTCCGTCGCATCAGTGCGGCATTCAGCTTTTTGAAGGCCTCATCCTGAGTGCGATGGAATTCTTCGCTGTCTGAAGGTCTGGCCGGGGCTTCCGGTAGGCGCTGTCTCGCGGCCTCTTTCAGGACAGGTGAAATGGTGACTTTTGCTTCCGGTGCTGCCGGGCGCGGTGCCGGATTGTCAGTGGCGTAGCGGGCCATTTCCGCCGTCAGATCAATCTTTTCCAGACCGGCAGCGTCAGACCTGATTGCTTTATTGAGGACTTTCGACTGGCGTGCCTGCTCGGATGCACCGGCCCGGTCCAGCATGTGAAAAGCCCTCTCTTCAAGCGCAACGAAAAGCGGTCTGTCATGGTCATCCAGCGCGACAATGCGCGTTCCGTTCTCCAGAAGAGGAAGACGGAAGCGCATCTTTTCGCCAACTCTCAGCATCATGTCGTCATGACGGAAGCGGCGGTTATTGATGGAAACGACGCCTCCCGTCTGAATGAGACGGGTGACTTCCGGACCAAAAGCAAGGCTGAATTCGTCTGGATTGAAAGTGATGGCTTTCCACCCATGCTGAATAAATTCAGCCATCTTTGTATTGGGAGAGAAACCCGGCATGTATCCTTTCTGCTGGGGAGCGGCATTATAAAATTCTATTTCATTGCGAATGGCTTCATGGACAGCCGCCTCATTGCCCGGCATCGGTGCAGGCGCTTTTCCCTGATTTTCCACCTTCTTTTTCATGCGGTCGCCACCGACAAAACCGGGAAGCATTGGCTCAATCGTGCGGGTAATGTTTGAAAACACCCCTTCAATAACCTTGGATTGCGGGTTGTAAGGCAGGCTGCGCTGGATGCCTCCTTCCAAGGAAGAGACATCATCTATCAAAATGTCATGTCCAACATCGCGGATCAGTGCGGCCAGACGGGCCAGATCGTCTGTCGCAGCGCCTGTCTGGAATTCTCCTCCGTTATCAAAATACAGATGTTTCGGGACACCCCAGCTTGGGTCGGCAAACATATCTCGCATGGTTGCAAGGACGTGCTCCCGCCTGATGGCTTCACCCTTGGGACAGATAAAGCTCCGGACAAACAGTCTGTTGGTCGCCTGATCCTGAAAGGCGACCATTTTGGCAGTCGTAATTGATCCGTCCTGACGCCGGGCCAGAAAGTCACAGTGACGCACGTCAGCCGAGACCATATCCATTGGGAGCAGACCGTCGCGTGTGCGTCTGATGCGGGGTTCGATATCCGACGCATACCCGCCCGCGTCCGTGCGTTTCTTGTGAACCAGCTTGCTGGTGCGTGTTCTTGACGGTTTGCTGATATAGTTCTTCGGGACACGGCAGATCATGTTAAGACGTGGATCAGCGGCCTCTAAACCGGCGCTTAGCGCCAGATCACGGCAGAAATGTTCCATGAACATCTGGATTTTTCTGACGCTTGAAGCTCCGCTTCCCCACAGACTGCGAACACGAAGATCAATCCTCGCAGCGATTTCCTGCTGTCGTTCTGTCGGGACATCCACGCTATCCATAACCCGGTCCCAGGCACGCCATGCGATAACACGCGACTGACCGCGATCCGAGCGGGATTGCCGAACGCCAGCAAGAAGGCCGCGCTCTTCATCCGCTTTCAGCCAGCTTCGTATCGTCCGTTCCGTCAGAAGCCTACCGTCGCATGTAGCACCCGAGGATAGCAGCGACCGAATGGCTTTGCCCCGCTCTCTGGAACCTTTCGGACCGGATGACTTTATTTTCGACAGTAATGCAGTGCGTGAAACAGAATACGTTTCTAAATTTTGAACGAGGAAAGTCGCAGGTTTTGGCTGTAAATCTTTAGGAAGAGAAGAAGAGTTTATTCTATAGCCAATTCCTCTATTCCCGCCATGAGATTTTACAGCGATTATATCTAATAAAATTCCTCTCCACGGTTTTCCATTAGCTGCTCTCTTGATTGCTTTCTGGGCGCAGCGCAATGATATATTTGCCAGCATGGCAAATTCTTCAGCGCTAATAGTGATGCTTTTCACCATTCGCTTATACCGGCTTCGCTCATGACTTTTGCGGTCATTTTTCTTGCGGCAGGCCCGTTGCTTTTACCTGATAAGCATTTTCTCACCCATGCGGCTGACACTTCTTCTTTTCGGCACCATGCTGCAAGCGTCCAGCCACGAGCCAACAGGCCCGATCTAACGATCCTGTATAAATCCCTGTCGGAATGCGTTACACTAATGAGGCAATTAGGTTTCATGTCGGAACCATGGACTTACCTCAAGCGCAATGTCAACATCTGTCGTTATTTCCGACATTTTGTGGAGAAAATGTAATGTCTCAGGTGAGTGTAGAAGATATCCACTCTCTCGGTCTTCGAATCAAAATGGTTCGGGAAATTTTGGGAGAAACGCAGTCTGATTTTGCCACGAAGGTTGGTGTATCGAGAAGTTTCCTTTCTGAAATGGAGAGTGGGCGATCAAAGCCATCGATTCAGTTGTTGATGGGTGTCTGCAAGCACTTCCCAGATGTTGATAGAGACTGGCTAATGACTGGTCGTGGCCAAATAAGTCAGCATATTTCTGGCGGAAGTGATAAGAGAAATTTAGCTGATAATATGAATATTAATATTTGCAGTAGTCTTAATGGTGTGGACGCTGATGCAATTATATGCGCCGTGAATTGTTTTATTATAGTTTCAAGTGGATCAAAAATCACATTAGATAAATCATCTAAAAAGGATTGGCTGAAAGAATTTTACTCTAGATACTGCGGCGCTTACCAAGATGCATTGAGCTCCGAAAAGAGCACGCATGATCCTCGCGGTTATGCGGAAACAAACTGCGAAAGTTACGCCCGTAAAATAGCGGCTTCTGCCCAATAGGATAAGGAGGCAGAAACTTACCTCCATTGGGTCGCCAGTTAAGGCGGAATGGAGGTAAGTTTGCTGCCCCAGTTTAATAAAAATCCAATTTTATCAGTGCGTTATATTTTTTCACATTTAACATATTATGCCTAATTTTAGTATGTGTGCCGCGTCACAAACTCTCATTTTAACTATCTGATAAAAAAGGATTTTATTTCATTCATGGCATAATAATTGTTGCCAATGTTGGCAAAATAATTTTGGCGACCCCATCATGGACTGGTTCACGCGCAAGGTGCTGTCCTGGCGTCTGTCGAACACGATGGATGCGGAGTTCTGCATCGAGGCGCTACAGGATGCCCTCACGCGCTATGGCGCTCCGGAAATTTTCAATACTGACCAAGGGTCGCAGTTTACGACGCCCCGTTTCACCGGGCTCCTGGAAGAGCGTCAGATCCGCATCAGCATGGACGGGCGCGGGCGATAGCTGGACAACGTGTTCATCGAGCGTCTGTGGCGGTCGCTGAAATACGAATGCGTCTATTTGCATGCGTTCGAGACCGGATCGGAGCTACGGGCCGGGCTTGCCGGATGGATCACCCATTATAACGGGCAGCGTCCGCACTCGGCACTGGCTGGACGCACGCCCGATGAGGCGTATCATGACGTGCCGACGCCATCTGGTCCGGGGTTAACCCCGGACCAGATGGCCAACAGCAACGCCGTCAGAAGGGCGGCATAACAACAACCGGGTATAGCTTATCAAGCCCGCAAAACTGTCCGAACGGACGGGACCACCTCACATGACCATCGCAAAACCCAATCGGGAGGTTTCTCCGCGGCGGGTTGCGATCAGATCGAAGTCATCCTGGCTGAGTGTAAAATGTCTCGTGATCTCGCGATCATCGACAGAAGGCTCGTAATGTCGGGCGAGAGCTTCACGGGTCAGAAGACGGCGCCGCGCCATGATCGGATGTCTCCTTCATGTGTCCGGAAGGGGATCGCTTTCTGAAACGCTGCCTGCATCTCCTGACTGGCAGAAATCCCGGCCTGACGAATCCCTTGCCCATACGCCTGGGGCGTCATCTTCAGCGTCGGATTGGCCTCAATCGCCTCCATTCGTGCACCGACTGCATTCATAGCCTTCACGACACGGGCCAGATCCTCTGTGTAATCCGGAGGCCGATTGTCCCGCCATGCCTGCGGCAACGCTTCCACGCTGCGCCGGAGCACCGTCATTTCAGCGCACAGATCGGCAAATGCGCGCTCAGCCGGATCTGTCTCACTCATGACGTTCTCCATTCAGTAATGAAACCGGCACTGGGCAATCTCGATCCGCTGACCCTCTCCCGCGCGCCCCTGAACCCGGTAGACCAGACGATGTTCTCCCGTAATCCGTCGGGACCACCACCCAGAAAGCTGCCCCTTCAGGGGTTCCGGCTTCCCTATCCCCTGAAACGGATGCCGACGCACATCCTCGATCAGGGCATTGATCTTCTCAAGAACCGCATTGTCTGACTGAAACCACGAAAGATAATCCTCCCAGCCATCTTCATGAAAAATGACTTTCACGCTGACGGTTCACCCTGAGGCTCCAGAAGATCATGCTCGGTTGCCGCCCCGTGCTCGATGTCACGAATGCTCCGCAACAGCCTCTCCGCGTTGCGTGGGCTGCTCAGGAGATGCACGGTTTCCTGCCAGCCGGAGAATTCTTCTTCCGACATCAGCACGACACTGCCTTTCCCGGTCTTGCGGGTCACGACAATCGGCGCACGGCTGTTCACTGCTTCGTCCAGATAATGCGCCAGGTTCTGGCGCAGGTCGGTATAGGAAACATAGGTCATGATCGATCCTCCATGTCCACCATAACGTACAGTTTTCTGTACGTCTCCTGTTTTGCATCTCCCTATCGATACCGCGTGGTCTGGAGCGAGACACGGCCAGCCCCCACAGATTGAAAACCCGCACACCAGCCGCCTCGAAAGGCGACACGTCGTGGCTGGCCAGAACACGCTGCTCCGGGACGGGCCTCCTCGTCTCCATGATCACGTTGGTATCAAGCAGCAGGATCATTCGAAGGACATTGCCTCGGCCGGGGTCTGATCGCGGGTCTGCAAGACCGCGATATCCTGATCACGCACACCGGCCTCACGACCGATGGCCCCCAGAAGCGATCCCAGCCGACCGGCCTCTTCTTTTTTCTGCATGTCCTCTCCAGTCACCGCGCCGAAATCAGACAACCCGTTCCAGCCCCAGATGTGTCACAAACGGATCAAAGTCCCGGTCACTGTAAAGGAGCCGATACCCGCTTACGATGCATCGTGTGGCAATCAGGGTATCAATGGTCTTCCGAATGGTGATGCCTCTGGCGCGCAGATCACGAAAATATCGTGCCGCCTCGATCATGACATCACGTCCCCCGATCTCTACCAGATCCAGGGCACCAAGCATCCGCCGTGCCTTGTTGAAATCCCGCTCATTCGCAAATCCCTGAAGAACTTCCGTCATCATCAGATCCCCAATGGCGACAGGTTCTTCTCCCAGAAGCCGATCCAGAACCTCAACCTGTGGCGTAACCGTACCTCGGAAAAAATCGATCCAGACCGATGAATCGACCAGAATCATACGTCGGAACGCATGGCGTCGAGATCACCCCGCCACTCCAGCCTGCCCTTCATGGAACGCAGTTGCCGCTGCTGATACAACTTGATCAGCGTCCGCAATCCGAGTTCGACGGCTTCTTTCTTGGTTTTGACGCCAGACGCCTTCAGCGCATCTGTCATGAGGGTATCGTCAATAATGATGTTGGTTCGCATGATGTGTATCTCCAGTGAAAATTATACACATCAACATATCCTCTCTCAAGCAGATTACATCCCCATATCCATACCGCGCGACCTGGACCGCGACAGGGACTGCTCCCTCTGATGAGGATGCAGCCCGTGATCAAGCGTCGATCCCTTCCGGATGCCCAACTCGCGGCTTTTCTCCCGCAGAATGGACTCAAGCTGCGCATCCCGCTTCAGCTCCTTCAGCGCCACACCCTGCTGCTCGCGGCTCATCCCGTCCCACGTCTTCACGAACCGTGCCGCCCGCAATTCCGGGCTCTTTCGCACCCTGTCCTCATGCTCCAGCCCCTCGACCAGCCTGCCCGCCCGTGCCGGACCTTCCAGACCATACAGCGCCTGCCGGATCTCCGGCTGATGCTTCAGCGCCGCCCGCAGATCCGCCTCACCGCCACGCCGGACCCGTTCCAGATCCCGACCGGCCTCAAACAGCGCCTTTTTCTGATGCTCCAGCACCGGCAGCTCCTGGCGCACCATGCGCTCGGCATCCACCCAAGCCCGCGCATACCGCTCCACCGCCTGCTGAAGCGGATCACTCCCCGGCACGAACCCGTCCAGCCCGGCCGGCACCTGCTCACGCTGCACACGTGGCAGCCTCAAACCCGCAAAGGGAGAGACAGGAGCCTCACGCTCAACCTCACTCTTCCCCTTCCCGGCCTCCAACCCGGCCGACACGTCTTTGTCCGCCGTCCGGCTACGCCCCCGCACGGACAGGTCCAGCCCGTCGAACATCCCACGTTTCTGCTGTGCCGACGCAGGCTCTGGCATAGGCACACCTTCAGCTTGCCTGTCCTGCCGGGGGCCAGAGGCAGTCTTGCCGCGCGCCACCACGATCTCGCTCTCGGGGACATGCAGCCCGCGCCGACGCGCAAACCCGGCATCCCGATCCCGGACATGCGGGTAATCCAGCGTGGTGTCCTTCAGCCGCTCGCGCGACAGCCGCCGCACCAGCCCGTCAAGGTCGCCCACATCATCCCGGCCCCAATGGATGGACACGCTCTCCCGATGCCGCGACAGCGCCACATAGGCCCCGTGCCGGTCCATGCTCCCCGTCGCCAGCACATGCGCCCGATCCACCGTCACACCCTGCGATTTGTGGATGGTGGCCGCATAGCCATGATCCAGCGCGTCATAATCCGCCACCGACACAGACACGACCCGGCCACGTCCGGCTCCCTCCTTCCCATCAAGCTGGACCGATAACGCCAGATCCCCAGCCTCAGCCGACCCCACGATACCCCGCACCGTCCCCAGCGTACCGTTCTTTACCCCTAGCTCCCGGTCATTGCGCAGGAAGTAGATACGCTCCCCGTCCGCGAACACCCGCTCGCCCTGGGCGGTCGGCACCAGCACGTCGTCACCCAGCTCACCCGCCTCCCTGCGGATCTCCCGCGCCGCTTCGTTCAGCGCCCGCACATCGACACGCCGATGCGCCAGCATGATCTGGCTTTCTTCGGGCGCAGCCTGACGGGCTTGATTCCACCCGGCCACCACTCCGGCCCGCGCCTCTTCCAGCGTGTCATGCCCACGCACCAGGCCAGCCGCCTCATAGCGACCCAGCGCCTCCCCCGTCCGCCCCGTCGCCAGCTCCTTCGTGGCCGCCTGCTGCCAGCCTTCACGCTGCCGGCGCACGGCGGTGATTTCCACAGACCCGACCCGCTCGGCCACCGCCCGGAACGCACCACCAGCCTCGATCGCCTGCAACTGCTCGGGATCACCCACCAGCACCACCTTGGCCCCAGCACCGCGCGCGGCCGACAGCACCCGCTCCATCTGCCGCGATCCCACCATGCCGGCCTCGTCCACCACCAGCACGTCCCCGCGCTCAAGCAGGTCGAACCCACGTTCCCACGCACGCTCCAGGGAGGCCAGCGTCCGGCTCTCGATCCCGGACCCGGCTTCCAGACCTTCCGCTGCGATCCCCGACAGCGCCGCCCCGCGCACCCGGTACCCGGCCTCTTCCCATGCCGCGCGGGCGACACCCAGCATGGTACTCTTCCCCGTCCCGGCATAACCGACCACCACAGACAGGTCGCGGGACTTCGTGACCTCGCCCACCGCCAGCGCCTGCTCATCCCCAAGCCCATCCCGCGCCATCGCCGCCCGACGCACTGCCAGCGGCACCGCATGACCCTGGGACTGCCCCATCGCGAACGATGCCTCTTCCAGACGCTGCTCGACCCCGATCATCGCGCGCGTGGAGAACCGCTCTCGCCCGTGCCCGTCTTTCCCGAGCGCGACCAGCTCCGGACATGCCTCCACCCGAACCATGACAGCACTGAACTGTTCTGCATCTGCCGTCTGCCGGTCCACGAACCGCGCCAGATCCTGCCGGGTAAATGTGCTCTGCTGCCGGGTCAGCGCCTCCAGCGCCACATGCGGCTCGGCCAGCAACCTTTCCCCATTGCGTCGCGCGATCTCCAGGTGATCAGCGACCCGTTCCGCATCCTCGCCCCGCTCTTCCCGGCGCATCCCGGCCGGACCGATTTTGTTCTGCGGCTCAAGGTCGATCCTCTGTGCCGCGAACGACCGATGATCGATCCGCACATCCAGGTCCAGCTCGGCCAGCCGTTCATTGGCAAGTGACGCCCATCGCCCCCGCCATGTCAGCAGGAGTTCTTTGTCATTCCACGACCGCTCTTTCGCACCAAACCCGTTCTCATCCACAGACCGCGTGGACAGCATCACATGGGCATGAGGCTTCGCCTGTCCGTCCTCACCAATATCCCAATGTACATTGAGATCGGCCACCATACCGCGTTCCACGAACTGCTCCCGCACAAAATCCCGTGCCAGCGCGATCCCCTGCGCCTGGGTCATTTCGCGCGGGATTGAAAACTCCACCTCGCGGGCAAGCTGGGCATCCTTGCGCTTCTCGATTGCCTCGACCTCGTTCCATAGGGTCGCACGATCAAGAAACCGTTCCGGCGCGCCATCGGGCAGCAGGATCTCGGAATGCACCACACCGCTCTTGTTGGAAAAGTCATGGTCGCGATCCAGCCGCACGTCATGCAGGCGGGACGCCGCGCGATAGGCCGCCGCCGCCACGGCACTCCGGCCGGTGGCGCGGCTGATGACCTTTGCATGCAGATGATAGATCGCCATGAGCGCGATCCTATCACACCACTCAAGCGCACGTCACGCAGTGACGTATAAGCGCGCACTCATATTTTACTACGCCACAAGGATTGATTGCTCTGGATGAGTGACGCGGTTCTCGCCTGTGTGGTAGAGTATGGCACAGACCAGCAGGACAGGGGACCGGAAATGCGCAGGCCACGGGACATTGATGCGGAACTGAAGGCGCTTCAGGAAAAGGCGAAGCAGCTTAAGGCGCAACGGACCATCCAGCTCGGCGAACTGGTCGAGGCGACGGGAGCCGATACCCTGTCGATCGAGGCGCTGGCCGGGGTAATGCTTGCGGCTATCGAACAGGCGGACGGCAAACCCGAAGCCGTCGCGAGGTGGACCGAACGGGGGACGGCGTTCTTTCAGACCAGCGCAAAAAAGGGCGGCCGGAAAGGAACCGGAAACGATCAGAACGGATCTGCTGGCGCTTGAAAGACGGATCAGGAAGCAGGCGGCCCTGATCCATCGCCATCTGGCACGAAAGGCACGCACCGACATGCGCGACTGGGCGAAGGCGCGACGGGAACGCACCCATCATCTGATCGAATTGGGTGGCCTGGTTCAGAAGGCGGGACTGGTTGATCTGACCGATGATGACCGCGCCACCCTGCTCGGAGCCTTTCTGGATATTGCGGGGCAGCTTCAGGGGGGAAATGAGACCACCCCGGACGACCTGAAATCACGATGGAGACGCGCGGGGCTTCATGCCTTCGACAGGGACAGGGAACAAGGCTGACGACAAAACACGATCATCCGAAACGGACAGACTGTAATCTCGGCCACAGAACAATTTGACGGCCTCGACACAAACACTTCAAGAGGATACCTAATGGCTCCAGAATGGTTTTCTGATACAATCAACCGTCATCGATGGATGTGGAATCTGAATGCCCGGTTCGTTGCACGGGCGGCAAAGCGTATGACCGATACGGATGCCTTGATCTTGCTCAATGAGGCGGTCAATCTGGAAATAGCGGAAACGGCTGCCAACCTCCTTCGGGAAGGTGTGCCAGAAAAAATCGTCGCTGATTTCGTTATAGCTTACAGTCAGACACAACGAGCAGAATTGCTGGATAATGTCTGCGATTACGCATGGCGGATTTCTGCCCCTGTCGCTGCCACGAAACACGAGGCGATGAAGACATGACCATGACGGACCTTTCCGACGAACGGGCTGCCAAAAGGGATGCAATCCGCAAGGCACGCAACAGCACGAAACCCACTGTCCCGGCCGATCAGGTTCTTGCTCTTCTGGACGCCGATCTGGCCCGGATTCAGGCGGCCATTGACACCCTCCCTACGCCTCGCCCCACGGATTGATGAGGGTGTTGGTGTCGTGAACGATCCCCCCCCGAAATCCACGTCCCTGATGGCCTCGTGGAACGCGGGAACGATCCCTCATTCCCGCGCTGAAGATTACCAGTAATATTCGTGGGGTCGCCGGGTGCCGGTATACGGAAAGACCGCCTCGACAGGATCGAGGTCGCCCTTGATGATCAGGCGGGCAACATGCCTGTCATGATGACGACCAGGACGGATATCGTGCAGATGACTGTACCAGTTGGGAGATTCAGAGGCTTCACGTGAACCTCCATAGCCACAGCGATCCGGCTGGTTGGTCCAGCGATGATTGCGACCGTATTTGCGGCTGTGATGATAGGTGCGAGACATGGGAGCTTCCCCTCCATGACGCGCGGAGTGATTTCCGAGCGTACCTACATCGCCCGATCTCCTCTGTTCTGGTCGGAATATACTTTACCGCGTCTGTGCGACATCGGTCTCCAGCAGGGACGCCGGCAGGCGCATGTTGAGGGCAGCCGCCTTGGGTTCGATCTCAAAGCGCATGGGCTTGAAACCGGACAGGTCATACCGGGTCAGATCGACGGTCGCGACGAAATCCTCGGCCGCTTCGTCACTGTGCAGCGAGGGCATGGACCTATTTTTGTAGCTCATACTGGTCGATCTCCTTCAGACGGCTTCGATCGGGCCTGGATAAGCCTTTACCAGCGGATCATGGGTCAGCAGAAGCACTCCTTCCACCGTGGCCTGTGCCACAAGGATCCGGTCAAAGGGATCCCGATGCACATCTGGCAGTTGTCCGACTGCCAAGGCGTGCTGGCTGGTGATCGGTAACTCCTCATAACCGTTTTCGATCAGACCGCGTCGCAGCAGATGAGGATCGACCTGGAAGTCTGCCCGTCCCAGCCCGGTCTTAATGGTGATCTCCCAGAGACTGGCCGCACTGAAGACCAGATCATTGCCCGGATATTCCATCAGGGTTCTCGCCCGTGCTGACAGCTTATCTGGCTCTCCGGCTGCCCAGAGCAGCAGATGGGTATCCAGAAGAAGCCTCATGCCGGACCGTCGAACAGAGACACAATATCGTCCTGTCCCATGCGATCAAAATCTTCGGGCACCCGGATTTTTCCAGCCAGAAACCCCAGACGCCGTTGCTGTAACTCTTCAGGAGCCGCAATCGGGCTGACCCGCACCATCGGCCGGCCGGCTTTGGCAATGATGAAGCTTTCCCCTTTCATGGCCGCGTCAATCAGCCGGGACAGATGGGTCTTGGCTTCGTGGATGTTGACCGTGCGCATGGCGAAAGCCTCCTGAGTTTACTCAAAAAAAAGACTTAGTCATATTAGTCTGGTCCATCAAGACAAATGTCGCCAGAACCACCTCAGGAAACGAAAAAAGCACACTCATCGCGTTCCTCGCCTGCCGTCATACCCTTTCGGATGCGACATTGGCGGTCAGGAATGCCGCATAGCCCAGTTCGTCCATCTGACCTGCCGCCAGCGCGAGAACCGCATTTGCTGCATCTTCCTGGGCTGCCGTGAAACGATAGCCGTTCAGTTCCAAAAACAGCACACCGAGCACAAAGCCCGTACGCTTGTTCCCGTCGATGAAAGGATGGTTTTTGACGATACCCGCCGTATAGACGGCCGCCAGATGCACTGGATCCAGCGGATCCGCATAAGCCGCATGCTGCTGTGGCCGGGCAAGCGCGGATTTCAGAAGACCTGCATCCCGTACGCCGGAAGCGCCACCATGCACCCCCAACAGCCGATCATGCAGGATCAGGGTATCCCGTTCGTCTATCCAGACGAAGGCTGTCATTGAGCCAGAACATGCAGCGTATCACGGTAACGCCGCATAATATCTTCAGCCTTTGTCATTTTGGTTTCGAAGTCAGGATCATAGGGCACGAGCCGATATCCGCCGTCTGGTGCTTCGATCAGATACAGGGGCGCGCCGTCCTGGGTGTTCAGCCGTGAGATCACTTCCCTAGGCAGCACCACCCCAAGTGAGTTTCCGAATTTTCGCACTTTCAGCTCGACCATAGTGAATCCCACCCCAAAGTTATTACTAATGTAATAACTGTTTGCGGTTTCAGCAACCATCATGGCCCCTGAACATTAAAGGGGCACAGATATACGGTAGGCAGCCCAAAGGGCGAACGTGGGGTCCTCACGCTTTTGCTTTTTTCCTCGTTAGCAGCTTTTCACCGTCTGCCCGCAATTCGCCCTTTGGTCCGACGAAACGGTAGAGCGTCTGCCTAGTGATGCCGAGTTCGGTACATAGATCGGCCACCTTCGTTTCCGGCTGACCCATTGCTGCCCGGGCGAGGCGCAGTTTCGCCGGTGTCATCTTGAACGGCCGTCCACCATTACGGCCACGAGCACGAGCCGCCTCCAGACCTGCTTTGGTCCGCTCGACAATCAGCGCCCGCTCAAATTCTGCCAGGCCGGCGAAGATCGCAAAGACCAGGCGGCCGTTGGCGGTTGTGGTGTCGATCGACGCACCTTCGCCAGCCAGGACCTTCAGTCCGATGCTTCGCTTCGTCAGGTCATCGACGAGATTGACGAGGTGGCGTAGATCGCGACCGAGGCGATCGAGTTTCCATACAACGAGCGTGTCTCTGGCGCGCAGCGCCTTGAGACAAGCCGCGAGGCCTGGACGGTCGTCCTTCTTTCCTGACGCGGCGTCCTCATAGATGTTGTCGGCATCGACGCCAGCCCGAGCCAAGGCATCGCGCTGAAGGTCGTGGACCTGGCTGCCATCGGCTTTTGATACCCGAGCATATCCGATCAAAGCCGTCATTTATACGTCCGTCTGCGTGACAATTTTCCTTTGGCAGCGCCAAAGCCCGTAGATTGTCACATAACCCGTCTTGCAATGTAAGCTCCGTGAACGGCTATCTCCGGTCTTTTTGTGACATACGGAGGACCGATGCCCCGCCGCATGATTTTGACGGATGCCGATCGGCAGAATTTTCTTGCCCTGCCCACCGATGACGACACCCTGATCCGGTATTGGAGCCTTGATGAGGATGATCGTCACCTGCTCGAAACGCGACGGCGCAACGACACCCGGCTGGGTCTGGCGCTCCAGCTTTGCGCGCTTCGTTACCCAGGCCGCCTGATCCAGCGTGGAGAGGTCATCCCGGAAGGTGCGCTCACGTTTCTGGCCGAGCAACTCGGGGTCGATCCGGACGCGATTTCGACTTTCGCACGGCGAGCACCAACCCGCTACGAGCAGTTGGCCATCCTTCGGCAACATTATGGGTTCAGCGAACTGACCCACCCCTTGCGTGCCGATCTGCTTGCCTTTTCCTGCGGCGTGGCGCTCGCTTCGACCAAGGACAAATACGTCGTCGCGGCCTTGGCCGACGAAATGCGCCGGCGGCGTATTATTATCCCCGGGATTACGGTGCTCGAACGGTTGGCCGGTCAGGCTTGCACCGAAGCTGAAGAAGCGCTGTTCGCCGACGTCGCCAGACGCTTAGCACCGGATCTCGTCGTTCGGATGGAAGCACTGCTCGGCATGGGGCCACGAGCCCGGCAAAGCGGTATATCCTGGTTGCGCGAACCTCCCGGAAAGGCCGGGGCTTCGTCCATGCGTGGCCTGATCGATCGGCTGATGGCCGTGCGGCATGTCGGCATATCCGGCCATGTGCTTCAGGCCGTCCCGACGCACCGCGTCCGCCGAATGGCGCAGGAAGGCCGCCGCCTGACAGCGCAGAACTTCGAGCAGATGCGTCCCGGACGCCGGCATGCGACACTTGCCGCCTTCCTGCTCGAAACGGAGATCGCGCTCACCGATGCGACGATCGCCATGTTCGAGACGTTGATCGGCAAGAGCTTCCGTCAGGCGGAATCGCTGCGTGACCAGAAGTTGCTCGAAACCGCCACGACTGCATCCTCGGCTCTCGATTTCTTCGCGAGCTTTGGCGACGCCATCACCGCCAGAAGAGAAACCGGGCTTTCGCTCGATGAAGCGGTTACGGCCGTTACCAGTTGGGACAGACTCATCGAGGCGACTGCCTCTGCAAAGGCAGCCAAACGGACCCGCGCCGACGACGATCTGATCGCCTATCTCCCGGCCCAATATGCGCGCATCCGGCGCTTTTCCGGCCCTTTCCTGGCATCCTTCACCTTCGAAGGAAACCGCCAGAACGCCCATTTCATCGATGTTGTCGTGCAAATGGCGGCGGGATGGAAGAACGGCCTCAGGTCGATAGAGCAGCCCTGGGTCCGCAAGGCGTTGCTGCTGGCGGACAGGCGTTGGCGCAAGGAAATCGTGGCTGCGGACGGCACGATCGACCGGAAGATGCTGGAACTCTTTCTGATCGTCGAACTGAAGAACAGGATCGCCGCCAACGAGATATGGATCAAGGGTTCGCACACCTATCGGGCGTTTGATGAGCACATGATCTCGCAAGAGACCTACGCCGTCATCAAGGCTGAAGCCCGTATTCCCGTCGCCATTCCGGTCGACGTCGAGGTCTATCTCGCCCAGAAAGCAGAAATGCTCAATCAGAAGCTCCGCGAGGCGGATCGCCGGCTGGAAACAGGCCGGGGCGATACCCGGATCGGAGCCAAAGGCCTGCGGGTTCCCACGGTCAGAACAGTCGAAACGGAGGCCGCGATCGCATTCGCGAAGCGGATAGCCGCGTACATGCCGCCGATCAGGCTGACCGACCTCGTCGCCGATATCGACAGGATCACCGGCTTCAGTTCCCTGTTCGAACATCTCCAGACCGGACGACCGCCTTCTGATCTGCGGATATTCTATGCAGCGCTCATCGCCGAAGCCACGAATCTCGGATTCTCCAAGATGGCGCTTGCCTGCACCGGCATCACGCGGCGCCAGCTACAGCAGATGGCGATCTGGCACTTCAGGGAAGAAACTTTTACCCTGGCGCTGGCGCGCCTGGTTGAAGCCCAGCACGCTGCACCATTCTCGGCCGTGTTCGGATCACATGCCGTTTCCTCGTCAGATGGCCAGCATATTCATCTCGGCGATGGTGGCGGGGTCAGCGATCTTGTTTTCGCCTTCTGCCATGCACTTGGGTTCGCTTTCGTGCCCCGCATCCCCGATCTCGACGGGCGGTGCCTCTATGGCTTCGATCCCGCGAAACAATACGGCATTCTCCAGAATGTCATGGGCGACCGTATCGACGCCGACCTGATCCGTGCGCACTGGGATGACATCCTGCGCCTCATGACTTCGCTGCGCACGCGCACCGTGAGCGCCTCGCTCATGTTGAAACGATTGTCGGCAACAACGAGGCAAAGCGGATTTGCCCAGGCGTTGCGCCAGATGGGCCGGATCGAGCGAACTCTCTTCACCCTCGACTGGATCAACGACGAGCAACTGCGCAAGACCACGACCACCGAACTGAACAAGGGCGAAAGCCGCAACAGCCTCGTACGTGCCGTCAATCTTCACCGGCTCGGCCGCTTCCGCGATCGGAGCCAGGAAAATCTCTCCATCCGGGCTTCCGCCCTCAATCTGGTGGTAACCGCCATCATCCATTGGAACACGATCTACACCGGCCGCGTTGTCGATGCTCTACGCGAAGCGGGCAAAGCCGTCCCCCAGCATCTCCTTGCCAGCCTGTCGCCCCTCACATGGGAGCACGTGAACCTGACCGGCGATTACCTATGGGAGGACAAACCCGCAATCGACGAAAACGGATTCCGCGCCATCCCGTTCATCCTATGATCCGCCTACCGTATACTCGTGCCCTTTTAATGTTCAGGGGCCATCATGCATTTTTCTGACGTGCTCAAGCGAATAGGCAATGGCCAGCCTATTAAGCCCCGCAGGGCACTATGGATTGCCGCACAGGCCACAACACCCGTTACAGGCACCCAAACAGCCACCACATCTGATAACGCCTGTACGGCCATCCTATGGCGTCTAGCAGGCATGTTGCGACACGTGAGCTGCTGAATGATCGCCTGAACTCCGATGTGTCTTGAGCAGTTTATGGTTTTGCCCGGTTTTTCTGATGTTGCAGGCGTTGGGTGAGCGCTGAACGGGAGAGTCCCGTAGGGCGTCGAAGGCGCCAACGTGGATGAGGAAGATGCTTTGGTGGAGAGACGATGCGTTTCCGCATCGTCAGATCATGACTTTGCGCCGTAGGCCGCGAGCCGGCGGGGACGGAGCCCCCAAGAGGCGGTGTTTGGGTTCAATTTGGTTGGAAATTTTTGAGGTTTGTGAGTTATCCACAGATCAAATGGTTAGAGAGGTGTTAAATAGGTGTTAGATTCTGTGTTAAGCGATTCTAGCATCCATTTAACACATTGATATAAAAACGGAATTTCTGGTTTTTTTCTCGGTTTGGTATTTAAAACCCCGAATCTCGGTATTTAAAACCCCGAATCTCGGTATTT
>NZ_AP023413.1 GCF_000193495.2 Acetobacter aceti NBRC 14818
TTTGAGTGAAATCTGCTCATTCAATGGCAATATTTATTTTATTTTTGAAAAAATTTAGCTAATGAATTTGAGTGAAATCTGCTCATGGCGTGAGCAGATATATTTTCTTTCGGGTGTTTTTTCTCTCACCTATGAGGCACCCCTGCCTCATAGGCGCGAAGGCATAGGGTGATGTGGTGAAGACTCGAGAATTAGGAGTGACAACAGCTCCATCCGGCTCATGGGTGCAGGTCGAACGAGCAGCATTAGAACGCTGGTCACGGTTAGGAATGGAAAACCCTCGTGCTGCATCTGTGATGATGACGCTGGTGCATCACATGGGGCGCAATAATGCTGTGGTCGTATCGCAAAAAACGCTTGCTGAACTATGCGCGTGCTCCCGAGCAACGCTTCAACGGGCACTCGATACCCTTCGGTCCGGAAACTGGATTGATGTCCGCCAGATCGGCCCGACCGGTACTGCCAACGCCTACATCGTGAACCGCAGGGTTGCATGGTCCGGGGCAAGAGCTGGACAGCGTTACGCTCTATTCGATGCTGCGGTCGTGGTCTCAGCCACAGAACAGCCAGACGCCGAAACCCTAGACGACCTCCCTCCCCTTGAATCCATCCCGGCCATGTTCAAAGGCGAACGCCAGTTACCGACCGGCCCCGGTATGCCCCCCCCTTCCCAGCCATCTCTTGACGGTCTGGAACCTGACTTGCCCGCTACCAGCCGCGACGATCCTGCACAGTGAGCGCGCACACCCCTGCGCACATGTCGCCTGCACAGGCTGCACAGGTGGCTGACGTTTCCCGATGGACGATCATGCGCGCCATAAAATCTGGAGATTTGCAGGCTTTTCGAGACAACAAGAACCAGTGGCGGATCAAAACTGATGATCTGAATGCATGGCTCTCTGCACACCCTGCACAGTGTGCGCACACTGTGCAGGAAGAGGTCGATGCACACCTTGTGCACACCCATGCACACCCCGATCCAATCGCTCAAGATACGCTCGAACTGGTGCGCGTGAAGGCTGAACTCGAAGCCGAAAGGGCGCTCCGGGCGACCATCGAGGCTGACCGCGATCACTGGCGCGAATTAGCTCAGAAGCTGGCCGAACCACGACCACGCAAATGGTGGTTCTGGTGATGAGTGTGCTATGCTTGATCTCACACCAGCCGACAGGAGCTACATGATGAGCCACGCTCTTTCGCCCATCGTCTCCGAGTTCGAGACGGTCGAACAGGAAGCCGAATACACCGCATGGCTTCAGGCTAAGGTTGCCGCCAGTCTGGCCGATGGAAAGCCGACCATCCCTCATGATGAGGTTATGGGGGAGATGGAAGCGATCATCGCAGCCGCAGAACAGCGTCGCCGATCTGCCTGATGTTCCCTGTTGTCTGGCGTGATACCGCTCGCGCCGATCTGCGTCAGATCATCACAGATATAGCCGCCGAAAACCCCGGTGCCGCCCGACGCCTGAAAATCCGGCTGGAAACGGTCGTGCTTCCCCTGTCAGAGCATCCCTATCTCTACCGGACCAGCGACCGGATTCCCGGCCTGCGCGAGATCGTGGCACATCCGAATTACATCGTCCTGTATCGCGTGACATCGAGCAGTATCGAGATCGTCAACGTGGTTCACGCCCGCCGTCAGTTTCCCAGATAAATCATCAGAACTTGTAGCCGGCACGCACGCCCGCAGCGAAGATCGAGGCGCGGGTCGCCGGACCTTCCTGAGATTTCAGATAATCACTATCGATACCTGCTGCATGCACCAATGCAGCAAGCACGCCGAACGGAAGGAGAATGACAGGAAGTGCCGTGAAGAACAAAGCCGCCTTCATGGACACACCAAACATGACGCTGGCAACAAAAGCCACCACGACACCAATAAGGCACAACCGAAACAGCGCCTTCACAGTACTTCTCATTGCCAGTCTCCCATAAGGAATTTCAACCAATGGCACATGGAAAGCATATCGTTTCGGGTTTGATCATCACAATTGGAATCAATTTTTTCCTATCGACAGCCCAAGCCTTGGCGGAAACAGCGTCATGGGTACCCGTGAAGCTGACGCGGATCGCCCGAAACGTGGACCATGATCCCAAGGGGATATGGCCGGATAGTGACGTTCCGAGGACCGATATCCTCTATGGGGAGTACCAGAGCGCGAAACCACGCGGGACGGTCGCGATCTCGATGCTGATCGGCGGCGTGTGCGATTCACCGTCTGAATGTCCTGTGCGTGCGGTTTTCGTGCCCAAGGGGAGCACGACCAAGCAGGACTTGGCGGATGGCAGCGATCAGGTCTGTGCCAGCGGCGACGGGATCGAACTGAAAACCGATCTGACGGCGCTGCGCGGGTGCAACGTACCCGTGAAATTCAATCCCATTAAGTCAGCACATTGACCTATATGACCCCACCCGGACGCCTTCGGCGGCCTACGACGCTCCCGCGCTGCGCTCGCTCCGGGTCTGCTCTGCCTTTTGCTTGGCACGTCTGTTTGCTCATGAAACAGGAAAATTTAGCGGCTAAACGCCTACATCCCGAGAGAATGGCTGTCGTCCCAATCGTCCTCGATTTCGTCAGGCTCTGACGGCACCGAATTTTCCGGGCGCTTCCATCTCTCGTTCTCTTCGATTTCGGCACGGGTGGCGTTGAACATCGCCACTGCTCCGACCAAACGTGGCGGTGTTACCTTCGGAGCAACCGCGACTGCAGCATCAGCCAGTTCCCTTCGTCGCTCGATTTCGATTTTCAGACCCGCCATGAGGGTCTGGATCGGCAACAGCACCCTCACCACGTCCTCGACGAAGTTCTTAATGCGATCCCAGACATAGGTCCGCCGATGCTCCGGAACCCTCTCGTTCAAGCGGACTCTCGGGAGCCCCTTCGCATCTTCCGCAACCTGCTCAATCGTCCCGTTGAGAAATCCGTCTATCCCCACATGTAAGGCCATCCTATGGGCCTTATTGCGGGCTTTAATTTCTGCTGCATCCTTGTGAGCCTTCACCGCCTTTGCATGTTCGGCTGATACGGCTGCCTCTCTAGCCACAAGAGCGGCTTCTCGCGCTTCCATCTCCCTGACCAGGTCTGCTTTTGCGGATTCCAGTTTTCCCCGCTCCTGGGCGACCTTGTATTCTTCCGGCTCCAGCCGATCCGGGTCGCGGCCCACCTTCGCCTTGCCCCGCTCGACCCATTCCAGCCCCATCCTGTCGCGAAGATGCTCGGTCCATAAGTCCTGAAGCGCCCGCCCCTGAAAAATGGGGCTGTCACATCGCTCCATGACTGGCTTACCGGCCTTATCGAAGACTGGTTCGAAAAGTCCGGATTCTGGACTTTTGGCTTTTTTCTGCCGCTCTCCGAACCGTTCTAGGGCCAGTTCCTTGCCGAACTTGGACAGGCTGATCCAGTCCTCAACTACCTTCCCGCGCCGGGTGGTCTTCTCGTATTTCGGTGCGAAGAAGACATCGACCCCATGCCGTCCGGCTTCATCCCGGTCCAGTCGCGCCCGGAAAACAGCCCGCCCACCATGCGTTGCGTTGATGAAGGCCACAGCCTCATCCAGCATCCGTTGTTCGTTCTCAGGGGTGACGGGCAGGTCCGTGGGGAACTGCAAGAAGCCGTGCCGGGCCAGAGCACGTCCACCCTTGTTGCGCTTCGTCCCTTCAACATGGGCGGCATAGCTCTGTTCGAGATCCAGCCCCTCGCCATACGGACTGTAAACCAGCGGCGGAACATCCCGGATAGCCCGTTTGCTGCCAGCGTAATCGAGGCGCTTTTCGTGTCGCCCCATCGCAGCCAGACCCGACGCATCGAGCGATTTCATCCGAACAGAACCGGACTTCCCCTTCATGATGGCCTCCTGTAATATCCTCTCCGAACACGGAAAGGATACCCGCTATCCGTTTTTGGGACCCTACCCAAAAACAGCGGACAAGGGGAGACCCCTTTGAACCCCTTCGAGGACTGATGATGAAGGATGGAGAAGTTGCCCGGCTGCTGTCCCTGATCCTGCGACATGAGCCGGAACGGATCGGCCTGACGCTGGATGGGCAGGGCTGGGCGAACGTGCCCGACCTGATCCGGCTGGCAAAGCGGGCAGGAAAGCCGTTCGACCTCGCCACCCTGCAACGGGTGGTCGAGATGAACGACAAGCGGCGCTTCACTCTCTCCCCGGACGGCCAGCGCATCCGGGCCGCGCAGGGTCATTCCCTCCCGGTCGATCTCGGCCTGCCCGCCGTCCAGCCACCCGATCGGCTCTGGCATGGCACCGCCCGCGACAACCTGCCCTCGATCTTCCGGGATGGTCTGAAACCGGGCCGCCGCCAGATGGTCCATCTCTCCGCCGACCGGGATACGGCGCAGCGTGTCGGGGAGAGGCACGGAAAGGCCGTTATTTTGGCCGTAGAGGCTGGTCTGATGTTTCGGAATAAGATTCCATTCTATCAGGCCGACAACGGCGTGTGGCTCGTTCCTAGCGTCTCTCCGGCCTATCTGGCGTTCTGACGGGAAACATGAACTGTCCCCACACACTCCTTCCCCTTGAGCAAATCCCATCTAGCTCGGTTCTGCTGACCTTGCAGCACCAGAGCGAGCGCAGCGCGGGAGCGCCGTAGGCCGCCGAAGGCGTCTGGTGTGGATAACTCCCCGTTAAAAAGGTCTCTGATCCGCCCCCGAGGGTCCACAGGACCCGAGGCCCGCTACCGCTCACGAGGGCGTTCGCGGGCCTCGTCCCGTGGGCTTCGTGAACGGCCCTTAAGATCATAGAAAGAGAAACGAAAAAAGCTTTTGTTTATCAGAATGTTATAAGGGGGGGGTGCCTCACCAGCTATGAGGCACCCCTGCCTCATAGCTGGTGAGGCAGG
>NZ_AP023414.1 GCF_000193495.2 Acetobacter aceti NBRC 14818
GAGAGATCACAAAAAAAATTGTTATTTATCAATGATGTGATGGGGGGGGGTAGCCCACCAGCTATGGGCTACCCCTAGCCCACCAGCTATGGGCTAGGTTTGGATGGAATTTGTCCAAATTTGGATTGAATTCATCTACATTTTTCGCTATGAAATGGATGAATTTCATCCAAATTTGGATGAAAAATCGTCTGATTTGATCTAGGGGTAGGCCATGAAGCCAAAACACGTTGGATTAACCACAGCACCCAACGGAACTTGGGTTCAGGTCGAACGAGCGGCTATGGAACGATGGTCAAAATTAGCTGTATCAAATCCTAGAGCAGCAGCTGTTATGATGCTTATGACCTCCCAAATGGGCCGCAATAATGCTCTCGTCGCATCCCAAGCTACATTGGCCAAAATGGCTGGTTGCGGCTTGAATACTCTCAAAAGGGCTTTGTCCGTTTTACGAGAGGGCAACTGGATCGAAGTTCGACAGATCGGTCCCACAGGCACGGCCTGTGCTTACATCGTTAATGACCGGGTAGCTTGGTCCGGAAATCGCGATGGCATCCGCTACAGCCTGTTTTCTGCCGCTGTGCTGCTCTCAGACGATGAACAACCCGATAAGACCGAAATTGGCGCACAGCCGCCTCTACAGGCCATTCCAGACCTGTATCCGGGAGAGAAGCAGCTACCTACCGGCCCCGGCTTACCACCACCATCTCAGCCTTCTTTCGACGGCATGGAACCAGACTTGCCGGCCACCGAAAAATAGATCGCCCGACACCACGCGCACGTTGTCCGAAGGGCAACGTATAAGCGCGCACTCCTTGATGCGCCGGGATTGAGCCGCCTGTTCTTCCCTTGAAGGCTAGAGGTCGAGTTCCGAATGGGAGCCCAGTCGCACCAGAACCAGGCGATCGGCCTCAATGAGGCGATAGATCAGCACCAGATCGGGCTTCACATGGCAGTCCCGATAGTCCTTCCAGTTGCCTGTCAGGGCATGGTCGCGATGCCGGATTTCCAATGCCGCATCGACCACCAGAAGCTCGATAATTCGCCGCAGATCGGTGTCCAAGGCAGCCCGATGCGGCCCCTTCGCCACCCGTTTGAAATCACGCTTGAAGGCCGTCGTGCGCTCAATCGTCCGCATGGAGATCTTCGAACAACGCATCAACAGACCTGAAGCGCGTCAGATCCCCACGCTCGACCTCGGCAAACGCCGCCAACGTCTCCGCATTAGGCTGAAACAGCGCGGCCGGAATCACCTTGTCCTGGGCAATCCGCGTCATCAGCACGCGAACCACATCACTCACCGTCAGCCCGGCCGCGTGAATGACCTGGTTCGCGGCTTCCTGAATCTCGCCCGGCACTCGGGCCTGGACCATGCGACTGACAGCCATGACATACCCTCCCAACACTGTATTTCAGTGTAATACAAATCGTCGATTTTGTCTATGTTCCGGGGTGGGAGAAGGCGGAAAAGTGAGGGCAAGATTAAAGAAACCGGCACTCTGTGACCTTGGTTTTCAGGATTCCGATGTCTGCACATGGGGTTAGGGCGCGGCATGGTGGCACTGCGAAAATTGCCGCCAGAGTGCCGCCCTTTCCGGCCAGGCCGCGAGAAACCCCCACATGGGACGGCACCATGCCCCACCTGATCGCGACAGGAGAACAGGTGATCGCCTCTTGCGATCACCCGCTATAAGGCCGTCAGAAGGCCGTATGATGGCTTCCGGATCTTGTCCGGTATTGGGTATCGGAAACTCGTCTGAGTGCCCTGTATGGCCATCCTGCGGTCTCTAACTGGGAGTTCCTAGCTACAGACGCAGGAAGGGCCGGACTTACCACAACCCGGCCCTTCCCCTCGCCACAGGTGACTACGCCCATAGCCAGCTTGCCGCTGGCCTCGCACCAAGTGCAACCGGAATCGCCCCGTTCGTCGCTTCCTGAGCCATTTTGCCCTTCCCCGGTTTCGCTGGCCTTGCAGGCTCCGGGCGAGCGCGGAGCGGGAGCGGCGTAGCCCGCCGAAGGCGCCGGAGCAGTGTGACCCTTCCCCTATAATTTAGACGTCGTTCCAGATATCGAGACAGTCCAAAAACGGGTGAGCAGAATAGTAACCATCAGCCTTTTGAACGCCGGTTCCAAGGCATGACGCGCAGAAGATTGGCCATGCCGCACCATCCTGTTACGCCAGCGAACATTAGTCCTACACCGACAAACGCCGATATTCCGAAGAATACGGGCGAAACAATTAAACCAAGCAGCACGCCGGTTAGCACTATCGTACCGGCTGTGATCTGCACCTGTCGCATGATTTCCAGCGGTTGTGAGCGATCGACGACGGTGGGTAGTCTTGCCTGCCGCCACGCATCGATACCTCCTTTGAGAATACAGGCCGGTACTCCGTCAGCTGCTGATTCGAGCTGTAAGGTATTGGCAGTAGTGCGCATCCCGGACTTGCAGTGGAATATGATTTGACGACCGTTATGTGGCAGATCACCGATCCGATCGAGCGGCACGTTTATTGCGCCGGGAATATGCTCACGCGCATATTCATCTGCACTGCGGATGTCGACTAGGATTGCGCCCGCAGTGATCGCTGCGCGAGTATCGGCGGGAGAAATAGACGCAAGCGTCATAGTATTAATCCTTGCAATAGAGATAGCAGAGGGGGAGGGCAGCAGCGTTGCTGTGCAGGCGGCCCAATGAAGCAGGAAGCACCAGGAGGGCAGCTTAATGCATGCCCATACCGGAACCATCGGCCTTCAGGCCGGTGAGCATGTCAGGGTTGATCGACACACCCGGTCGCTGAAGCGTCGCACAACGATACGAAAGCGGAATTAATCGCCCTTTTTTGAGCCTCTGATCCGCCCCCGAGGGTCCACCGGCGCGGCTCCGCTGCCGCTCACGCAAGGCGTTCGCTGCGCCGCTCCCGTGGGCTTCGGGGACGGCCCAAAGATCATAGAGAGAGATCAC